>DAMABW010000033.1:0-20248 GCA_031999925.1 Massilia sp.
TGCGTAAACCCGCCCAAGAATGCGATAATAACCCTCTTCCCGACGCCTTTATTGTCAGCCATGCCACAATTTGCCCCGCTCAAGAACGACACCTTCCTGCGTGCCCTGCTGCGCCAGCCGACCGAATACACGCCTGTCTGGCTGATGCGCCAGGCGGGGCGGTATCTGCCGGAATACCGCGCCACCCGCGCGCGCGCCGGATCGTTCCTGGGCCTGGCAAAGAACCCGGACTACGCCACCGAAGTCACGCTGCAGCCGATCGACCGCTATCCGCTGGACGCCTCGATCCTGTTCTCGGACATCCTGACCGTACCCGACGCGATGGGCCTGGGCCTGTACTTCGCCGACGGCGAGGGCCCGAAGTTCGAGCGTCCGCTGCGCACCGAGGCCGACGTGCTGGCGCTGCGCGTGCCGGAGATGGACTCGCTCGACTACGTGTTCAAGGCCGTCACCTCGATCCGCCTGGCGCTCGATGGCCGCGTGCCGCTGATCGGCTTCTCGGGCAGCCCGTGGACGCTGGCCTGCTACATGGTCGAAGGCCAGGGCTCGCGCGAATTCCACACCATCAAGAAGATGCTGTACGCGCGTCCGGACCTGATGCACCGCATCCTGGAGATCAACGCCACCGCGGTGGCGCAGTACCTGAACGCCCAGATCGACGCCGGCGCCCAGGCCGTGATGATCTTCGATTCCTGGGGCGGTGCGCTGGCCGACGGCGCCTACCAGGAATTCTCGCTGAAGTACATGCAGCAGGTGGTCAGCCAGCTGCAGCGCGAAAAGGATGGCGTGCGCATTCCGGCCATCGTCTTCACCAAGGGCGGCGGCATCTGGCTCCACGAAATGGCAAACATCGGCGCCGATGCCCTGGGCCTGGACTGGACCACGAACCTGGGCCGCGCCCGCGCCCTGGTGGGCGACCGCGTGGCGCTGCAGGGCAACCTCGACCCGGCGATCCTGTTCGCCGAGCCGGACCAGATCCGCGCCGAAGTGGAACGCTCGCTCACCGCCTATGGTGCGCCGTCCGCGGGTTCCGGCCACGTGTTCAACCTCGGCCACGGGATCTCGCAATTCACGCCGCCGGAATCGGTCAGCGCCATGGTGGAAGCCGTGCACAGCTTCAGCCGCCGTCAACGCGCGGGATAACAAGTAGCTTCGCTGCCGGGTGGACAAAATGTCCACGCGGCAGCGCACCAAAATCACACTTGTTCACAAGTTTCAAAAAAGCAAGCCGAAGGGCTGTGGACAATTGGTTGAGTGAGCGTAAACAGCAAGCTATTGAATCCAAAGAGTTTTTCTTCGTTTACTTCTTTAGCTTGCTAGTGCGAAAACATCTTTTCCCCGCACAATCAGTACTTTTCGCGCCCTTGTTCACAAAGTTATCAACAGCACGTATAGCTCAGCTGTAAAAACTCCCGTGTTTACCGATACTTAGCAAAAGCTTCGCAGATTATTGTTTAAATCTTCATTACTTCCTTGCATGAGTTAGCATGGAAACGGAGGTTATACACAATCATTGCAGAACGGGAATTCAATTGCTGTGGACTACTTTGACTAGCGTAAGTAATTGAAATTGCAGGATTTATTTTTCTTGTATTTCCGTGCATCCATGCATGCTTTGACTTAACGTAAACTTCTCCACCGGTCAAGTCCTTCATTCTCCACAAAGTTTTCCACAGCTTTTACCCAAAGGTTGAATTTGCCGCATTGCATCCTACAAATCGCACTCGATACGCCGTTGAACAGCGTGTTCGACTACGGCTGGCCGTACGAAGAAGGCCAGTTGCCGCAGGTTGGCCAGCTGGCGCTGGTGAGCTTCGGGCGACGCGAAGTGATGGGTTTGATCGTGGCAATCAAGGATGAGACCGACGTCCCGCCGGAAAAGCTGAAGGATGCGCTGGCAGTGCGCAGCCAGCTGTCGCCGTTATCGAAAGAGTGGCTGGCGCTGGCCGGTTTCGCCGCCGATTACTACCAGCGTCCGCTGGGCGAAGTGGCCTTGCCCGGCCTGCCGAAGAACCTGCGCATCCCGAAAACGGTGGCGCTCGACCGCGCACTGAAAAAGCTGGCCAAGCTCGACGCCGCCAACGATGCCACCCCATCCGGCATGCCGCCGCTGAACCCGCAGCAGCGCGAGGCGGCCGACGCCATCGGCGGTGCGATCGGCTTCAAGCCCTTGCTGCTGTACGGCGTGACCGGCAGCGGCAAGACCGAGGTCTACCTGCAGGCCTGCGCCCAGGTGCTGGCGCGCGACCCGCAGGCGCAGATCCTGATCCTGGTCCCCGAGATCAACCTGACGCCGCAACTGGAAGGGAATATCCGCGCGCGCTTCCCGGGCCTGGCCCTGGCCACGCTGCACAGCAGCCTGTCCGAAGGCGAGCGCATGCTGCACTGGCTGGCGGCCCATCAGGGGCAGGCCCGCATCGTGCTCGGCACGCGCCTGGCGGTCCTGGCGTCGCTGCCGCACCTGAAACTGATCGTCATCGACGAAGAGCACGACCCCTCGTACAAGCAGCAGGAAGGCCTGCGCTATTCGGCGCGCGACCTGGCGGTGTGGCGCGCGCACCAGCTGCGCATTCCCATCGTGCTCGGTTCGGCCACGCCTTCGCTCGAAAGCTGGCACCACGCGCAAACGGGCCGCTACCGCAAGCTCGAGCTGCGCGAACGCGCTGTGCGCGACGCCGTGCTGCCCACCGTGCGCCTGCTCGACATGGAGCGCGACAAGCCGAAGGAAGGTCTCACCTCCGGCCTGCTGGCCGCGCTGCGCCGGCGCCTCGAACGCGGCGAACAGTCGCTGCTGTTCCTGAACCGGCGCGGCTATGCGCCGGTGATCACCTGCGAATCCTGCGGCTGGATCAGCAACTGCACCCGCTGCACCTCGTTCATGGTGCTGCACAAGCCCGAGCACCGGCTGCGCTGCCACCACTGCAGCCTGGAGCTGCGCATCCCCCGTCACTGCCCGACCTGCGGCAACGTCGATTTGCAGCCTTTGGGGCGCGGCACCCAGCGCTTCGAGGAAGGGCTGGCGGCGATGTTCCCGGAAGCGCGCATCCTGCGCATCGACGCCGATTCCACGCGGAAGAAGGGCAGCGCCCAGGAGGCCTTCGACACCGTGCACCGCGGCGAGGTCGATATCCTGATCGGCACGCAGATGGTCGCCAAGGGCCACGACTTCAAGAAGCTGACCCTGGTCGGCATCCTGAACCCGGACACGGCCCTGTTCTCGCAGGACTACCGCGCCAGCGAGCGCCTGTTCGCCCAGCTGATGCAGGTGGCGGGCCGCGCCGGGCGCGCCGGCCTGGCCTCGGAGGTGCTGATCCAGACCCGCTATGCCCAGCATCCGCTGTATGCGGCGGTGGTGAAACACGACTACGACCGCTATGCCGGCAGCCTGCTGGAAGAGCGCCGGCAAGCCGCGCTGCCGCCCTACATGTACCAGGCGCTGCTGCGCGCCGAGGCGCCGGAACTGGCCACCGCGATCGCTTTCCTGGAGCAGGCACGCGACATCCTGCCGACCGATGCCATCACCCTGAACGACCCGATCCCGATGACCATGACCCGGGTCTACAACGTCGACCGCGCCCAACTGCTGGTGGAGTCGAATTCGCGTCCGGCCCTGCAGGCCTTCCTGAAGGAGTGGGTGGCCCTGCTGCGCGCGCTGAAGACGCGGGTGCGCTGGTCGCTCGAGGTCGATCCGCTCGACATCTGAGCACGCTGCCTGTCTTGCAAAAAAAGCGTAAGCTCTCGGGCAGAACGACGAGTGTGAGAAAGAGACCAGCGATGAATAAAATGAATGTGGATGTGGCCGTGATCGGCACCGGCACCGCCGGCATGTCGGCCTACCGCGCGGCGCGTGCCGAAGGGGCGCGCGTGGTCGCCATCGAAAGCGGCCCTTACGGCACCACCTGCGCACGCGTCGGCTGCATGCCGAGCAAGCTCCTGATCGCCGCCGCCGATGCGGCCCACATGCTGGACCTGGCGCCGGGCTTCGGCGTGCACCCCGAGGGCAAGCGCATCGACGGGCGCGCCGTGATGGAACGCGTGCGGCGCGAGCGCGACCGCTTCGTCGGCTTCGTGCTCGAAAGCGTCGAGGGTTTCCCGGCGGCCGACAAGATCCAGGGGCGTGCCCGCTTCATCGGGCCGCACACGTTGCGCGTGGACGAGCATACCGAAATCGAAGCGAAGACGGTCGTGATCGCCACCGGCTCCACGCCCACCGTGCTGCCGCAACTGAAGGACGTCGGCCCCGGCATCGTCACCAGCGACGACGTGTTTTACTGGGACGATTTACCGAGCTCGGTGGCGGTGATCGGCACCGGCGTGATCGGACTGGAACTGGGCCAGGCGCTGACGCGCCTTGGCGTGCGCGTGAGCCTGTTCGCACGCGGCGGCAGCGTCGCCCACCTGAGCGACCCGGAAGTGCTGCGTGCAGCCACGCGCACCCTGTCGCAGGATCTCGATTTGCGCTTCCAGACCGAGGTCGTGCGCGCAGAACAGCAGGGCGAGGAAGTGATGCTCACCACGCGCGACGCGCTCGGCAAGGAGACGAGCGAGCGCTTCCAGTACGTGCTGCTGGCTACCGGCCGCACACCGAATGTGCACGGCATGGGGCTGGAGGAGGCGGGGCTGGAACTGCAGCCGAACGGCATTCCGGTGTTCGACAGCCGCACCATGCAATGCGGGAACAGCCACATCTTCATCGCCGGCGACGCCAACAACGAGCTGCCGTTGCTGGCCGAAGCGGCCGACCACGGCAAGATCGCCGGCGAGAACGCGGGCCGCTTCCCCGACGTGCGTCCTGGCTTGCGCCGCACGCCGCTGGCGATTGCTTTCACGGAGCCGAACATCGCCACCTGCGGCAAGAACTACAAGACGCTGTGCGAGGGTGGCCGGCCGAAATTCGCCATCGGCCAGGTGTCGTTCGAGAACCAGGGGCGCAGCCGGGTGATGTTGCAGAACAAGGGCATGCTGCGGGTGTATGCCGAGTACGGCACTTGCCGCTTCCTGGGTGCCGAGATGATCGCACCGCGCGGCGAGAACATCAGCCATTTGCTGGCCTGGGCCGTGCAGGCACGGCTGACCGTGCCGCAGATGCTGGAGATGCCGTTTTATCATCCGGTAATCGAAGAGGGCGTGCGTACGGCGCTGCGCGACCTGGCGGCGAATCTGGCGAAGGGGGTGAACCATACCGATCCGGCGGATTCGGAGCCGGGGACGTAAGTCATCGGTAACTGATCAAGGATCGAAAAAATGACCGTACGGTGGGCACTCCGTGCCCACGCGGTTACGTGCTCCTCCTTACCCCCGCTGCCGCAACGATTCGCTCCGCGGCTTCAACCCCGGCTACGCACGCGAACTAATCCCACTCCACCCGCTGCGTATGCACGGTCCCACCCCAATCCGCCGGATACACACCCTCGCGCACATACCGATGAAACGTCGAAAACGGCCACACCGCCGCGCTTGCAGCATACCCGTGCTTGACCGGATTGAAATGAATGTAATCCACATGCCGCTCGAAATCCCATTCGTCGCGAATCTTGTGCTCATGGAAGCGGCGATGCCAGATGCTCGCATCGCGGTGCTTGATGCGTGATGCGGACGGTTGCCAGCCATTGTCGAACTGAGTCGCGCATGAACGGGAAACCAGACGCTTGATCAGGGCCCAGCGTGTCGAATAGTCGGCATCGTCGGACGGCAAGGTCCAGATGGTATGCAAGTGATCGGGCATCAGCACCCAGGCATCGATGTCGAAAGGGCGGCGTTGGCGTACTTCGATCAACGCTGAGCGCAGGTCCGTGCGGATCGGAACCGCACAGAGTATGGGGCGGCGCCAGTAGGAAACCAGCGTGAAGAAATAGGTTTGGCCATCACGGGCGCGGCGGTAGCGGGACATGGTGGCGCGGATTGTAGGGCGCGTTCACCGTCGCACGGGATGCGGTGTGGATGATCATTGAGACGCGTCAGCAAGACGCGTCCGGATCGACCGAACAGGGGTTATCGCGACGCGGCGTTTCGCGTGGGCACGGAGTGCCTTGCGCGGCCCGGCCCACCATACGGGATAGGCCAACGTCCCAGATACATCACCTCAGTTCAGGTAACTCGCATCCAGCTTCCCCTCAGCCGCCATCTGCCGCAGGATCCGCACCGTATCGATATCCGCCTCCTCATACGCCGACTTCTTGAAATCGTCGTACATCTTGTTCGCCGGATCGGTATGCTCGCCGGTGCCGTCGTCGTATGAGAAACGCACGTACAGCCGCGCCGAATCCGGCGCCTCGATGGTCATGGTCAGCAGGGACGCCTGGATCTCGCCCTGGGCCGGCACCTCATAGCGCACTTCCTGCAGCGGGGTCAGGATCACGGTGTCGTGCACCACCAGGTCGGCATAGCGCAGGCGGCGCTGGAAGCTGCCGCTTTCGCGTTCGCCGATCTCGCACTCGTCCAGGTGCGGCACGAACAGCTTCGGCGATTCGGCGCGGATGACCAGGCCGCGCCACAGCTGTTCGCGGGTGATCGTGTCAATCAGCGGGTTGAGCGGGTCGTTAATTTCGATCAGGTGTTCAAATTTCATTGTTGTCAGCTCGTAGCAGTGGGCGCGGGGGCGCGATGGGGCGATGGTAACCGATCACGCCCGAAGCAGCCCATATGCCGCCAGCCTGGCGGAATTCAACCTGCGCGCCCGTGCTCCGACGCCAGCGTTGCAGATTTGCACAGCAAGATTGCCGGATCGACCAGAGCATTCCCGGGAAGCGGCCAGAAAGCGCCAAGTTCGCCGCGCACAGCCGCGCCGGCTTCGCTACAATACTCAGCTGTCCTCAAGAATTGCTCCCCATGTCCAATGCACCAAAGTTCGGCCTGAACGGGCCGCAAAGCGAAGCCGTGCTCTATCTCGACGGCCCCTGCCTGGTGCTGGCCGGCGCCGGCTCGGGCAAGACGCGGGTGATCACCCAGAAGATCGCCTACATGATCGAGCATTGCGGCTACGATCCGCGCACGATCGCGGCGCTTACCTTCACCAACAAGGCCGCGCTCGAGATGCAGGAGCGTATCGCCAAGCTGCTCAAGCAGCCGAAGCAGGCCAAGCAGCTCACCGTCTCGACCTTCCACTCGCTGGGCGTGAAGATCCTGCGCCAGGAAGCGGCCGGCGTCGGCTTGAAGGACAAGTTTTCCATCATGGACAGCGACGATTGCTACACCATCGTCTCCGACCTCGGCCTCACCACCGACAAGCAGGAAATCCGCCGCATCCAGAACGCCATCTCGCTGTGGAAGAACGGCCTGGTCGACCCGGACGACGCGATCAAGGGGGCGAAGGACGAGGACGAAGCCCAGGCCGGGCGCGTCTACCGCAGCTACGTCGCCACGCTGCAGGCTTACCAGGCGGTCGACTTCGACGACTTGATCCGCCTGCCGGTGGAGCTGTTCCGCAACAACGACCCGATCCGCGACCGCTGGCAGCGCCGCCTGCGCTACCTGTTGATGGACGAGTACCAGGACACGAATACCTGCCAGTACGAGCTGGTGAAGCTGCTGGTCACCGGCATCGGCAAGAAGCCGATGTTCACGGCCGTCGGCGACGACGACCAGGCGATTTATGCCTGGCGCGGCGCCTCGGTCGAAAACCTGAAGACGCTGCAGGTCGACTTCCCCGACCTGCGCGTCATCAAGCTGGAACAGAACTACCGTTCCACCACGCGCATCCTGCAGGCGGCGAATGCCGTCATCGGCAACAACCCGAAGCTGTTCGAAAAATCGCTCTGGTCCGAGCACGGCCTGGGCGAGCCGATCAAGGTGATGGGCATGCAGAACGACGACCAGGAAGCCGACCAGGTGGCGATCATGATCTCGGCCGACCACTTCCAGCGCAAGAACAAGTGGTCGGACTACGCCATCCTCTACCGCGGCAACCACCAGGCGCGCGTGATGGAGCAGGCGCTGCGCAAGGAACGCATTCCGTACACGATGTCGGGCGGGCAGAGCTTCTTCGATAAAGCCGAGATCAAGGACATCATCGCCTACCTGCGCCTGATCGCGAACCAGGACGACGACCCGGCCTTCATCCGCGCCGTCACCACGCCCAAGCGCGGCGTCGGCATGGCCACGCTGGAAGTGCTGGGCGAATTCTCGCGCCAGTGGAACTGCTCGCTGTTCGAGGCGGCCGGCAAGGGCGGCATCGAGGCCAAATTGCAGGACCGCCAGCTGCACCCGCTGCGCGACTTCTGCCGCTTCATCGACGATTTGGAGGACCGCGCCACCCGCCCCGGCCCATCCGGCAGCGGCGACAATGCCGCCGAGGTGCTGGACGACATGATGAAGGAGATGAACTACGAACACTACCTGTACGAGAACTTCGACGACCGTGCGGCGCAGAGCAAGTGGCAGAACGTGCTGGAGTTCACCAACTGGCTGAAGGAACGCGGCCGTGGCGGGCGTGACCGCGACGGCGAGGAAAAGAACCTGCTGGAGCTGACGCAGATGGTGGCGCTGATGTCCATGCTCGAAGGCCAGGACGAAACGCCGGACGCGGTACGCATGTCGACCCTGCACGCCTCGAAAGGGCTGGAGTATCCGCACGTGTTCCTGGTGGGCGTGGAAGAGGGGATTTTGCCGCACAAGGGCGACCCGGACGACCCGATCGAGAAGATCGCCGCACGCATCCAGGAAGAGCGGCGCCTGATGTACGTGGGGATCACGCGCGCCCAGCGCACTTTGCAGATCACCTGGTGCAAGAAGCGCAAGCGCGCCGGCGAGCTGGTGCACTGCGATCCGTCGCGCTTCATCAAGGAGATGGCACTGGACGAAGGTGACGCGCCGCCGAAGGAAAGCGAAATCATCAGCCCGAAGGACCGGCTGGCCAGTTTGAAGGCCTTGCTGGCGACGCCGAAGCCGGATGCGCCGAATCCGGTGGCGTGATCACCTCTAGCGCTACCCGTACGGTGGGCACTCCGTGCCCACGCGGGTACGTGCCCGTGATTGCACCTGCGGCCGTGAATGATCGCCCGCACAGTATCCGGCGATCACGCAAGGCCGCATGACGCCCTTCGGATACTGTGCGAGCGACGCGTCACCGTCGCAGGTGCAAGGATATGCCCGTACCGCGTGGGCACGGAGTGCCCACCGTACGAAACCCGCCCCCTAGCAGGCATAATGCCGCTCTTTAATCAGCATTCAGCAGGAACCCCCGTGGACCACGAAGACCGTTTTGTCGATATTGAAATCAAGCTGGCGCTGCAGGAAGACCTGGTCGACACGCTGAACCAGACCGTGTACCAGCAGGCGCGCAAGATCGACCAGCTCGAAGCCATGGTCGCCAAGCTGGCCGAGCACATCCGCAACCTGCAGGAAGCGGGCCAGAACCCGATCAACGAGCGTCCGCCGCATTACTGATCTGGTGGGTTCGAGCCGCACGCGGACCGACCCACCCTACAAACCCTGGTTCGCGCCAAGCCAGGCACCCAGCCGCTCGCCCAGGCAGAGCAAGGTCAAGGTCGGCGGCAAGCCCCAGGGCTCGGGAATCACCGACGCGTCGCACACGAACAAGCCCGGTGTCGGCGTCTGCAAATCCGCATCGACGCCATGCCCGATGCGCACGCTCCCGCCCGGATGCGCGGCAAAATGCCACGACTTGAAGATGTGATGCGCGCCCGCCTCGCGCAGGATAGCCTTGGCCATGCCGACACCGTGCGCCAGCTTCTTGCGGTCGCTCGCCTGCAGCGTCTTATCGACCCAGCGCGGACCGACGCTGCCGCCGATCTCGTCGCGGATCTTGACCATCATGCTCAAGGTGCGGCGGTGCGCGAACAGCCGGTCCACACGGCCGACCTGGGCCGCAAAGGCCGCGTACATCGGCTGCGGCAAGGTCAGGTCGGCCAGGGCCACCCCTTCGTCATGCAGGTTCAAGCCGCCCGCCATCGGCACTTCGGCGCCGCCGTCGATGTCGTCCACGCTGCCCATCACCGCCACCACCGGGTCGCTGAAGAAAGGCGCATGCCGTGGCCCGAGTCCGGACGCGTGCAGGATGCGCGGGCTGCCGATGCCGCCGCCCGCGAGCACGACCAGCGGCGCGGCGATCGCCTGCGGCCGGCCCCCAATCTGCACTTCCACGCCGGCAGCGCGCCCATTCTTTACCAGTACGCGTAGTACGCGGGCGCGGTCTACCAGTTGCGCGCCAGCGCGGCAGGCTTCGTCGATGAAATCGCGCGCCGTCCACTTGGCGCCGTAGGGGCAGCCATAGACGCAACGCCAGCAGCCGCTGCGGCAGGCGGCGGGGCGGATCATCTTGTCGAGCTTGCGCCAGTCGAGCGAGAGCGAACGGGCGGCCGCCATCATGCGCGCGGCCATCGGGCCGACCAGTGAGTCGGGCAGGGGCGCCAGCGGCAGCTCGGCGCGCAATGCGCCCAGGGCCGGCGCCAGGTCGATACCGTGGCGCGCGAACATCGCTTGCGGCGGCGCGGCGGCGGTGGCGAAGTTGATGGCCGAGCTGCCGCCGAGGGTCGTGCCGCCGACCAGCAGCGAAGCGTCGCGGTGCAGCCAGGCGCCCTTGCCGGGAACGGCGGCCATGGCAGCCATCTGCGTCACCGTGCCTGTCAGCGGCGCGGCGCTGCCCTGCTCCAGCACCAGTACACGCATGCCGGCGCGGGCCAGTTCGCGCGCCGTGCTGGCGCCGCCAGGGCCGCTGCCGACGACAACGGCATCATAAGAAGAGAGCGGCGTGGGAAGCATGAGAGAAGAAGACGGTCGGGAAAGGCGGATGCTAGCACGTCCTGTGTGGCGCTCCTGCCTGAGGCAGCCTTGGCATCAGGAGCACGGGCACTGGAACCGTCCAGCGAATACTGCAAAAATTTCGAGAAACAGGCCTCGGGCTGCGCGTAAACACCGTCATTACGCCTGTCCATACGCGTTTGTTAGCACTTTGTTTCACTGTGACGATACGGAAACAAAGCCTGCTATGATCTCCGGCGCACCTGCCGCGCGGCGATCCCGCGGGCAGCCCAAGTCGAATTCGTGAGAGAGACAATGAAACGCCCAACCATGCTCATCATCGCGGCCAGCCTGGCCTTCGCCGGTACCGCCTTCGCCGCCCCCTCCGGCTCCGGGACCGTTCTGGATGCATCGAATCCCTTCGCCAAGCCCAGCACCCTGCCGTTCAACTACCCGGCCTTCGACAAGATCAAGGACGAGCACTTCCTGCCGGCCTTTGAAGCCGGCATGCGCGAACAGCTGCGCGAAGTGGCCAGCATCGCCAACAACAAGGCGGCGCCGACGTTCGAAAACACCATCGTCGCGATGGAGCGTTCGGGCCAGATGCTCTCGCGCGTCTCCGCCACCTTCTCGAATTTGCAGACCGCGAACACGAACGACCGCCTGGACGCCGTCGACCGCGAGATGTCGCCGAAGCTGGCCGCGCATGGCGACGCCATCTACCTGAATCCGAAGCTGTTCAAGCGCGTCGAGACCCTGCACGCCAAGCGCGACCAGCTCGGCCTGGACGCCGAAGCCAAGCACCTGCTGGAACGCTACTACAAGGAATTCGTGCGCGCCGGCGCCAAGCTCTCGAACGCCGACAAGGAAAAGCTGAAGGCCTATAACGGCCAGATCGCTTCGCTGCAATCGGAGTTCTCGCAGCGCGTGCTGAAGGAAGCGAATGCGTCGGCGCTGGTGGTCAACACCCGCGAAGAACTGGCCGGCCTGTCCGACGCCGAGATCGCCGTTGCCGCCGCCGAAGCGAAGAAGCGCGGCATGGAAGGCAAGTACGTCATCGCCATCGTCAACACCACGATCCAGCCGCCTCTGTCGAGCCTGACCAACCGCGCCGTGCGCGAACGCCTGCAGGCCGCATCGATGGCCCGCGGCAGCCGCGGCGGCGAATTCGACAGCCGCGACCTGGTGCTGAAACTGGCCAAGCTGCGCGCCGAACGCGCGACCCTGCTCGGCTACCCGAACTATGCCGCCTATTCGCAGGAACTGGAAACCGCGAAGAACCCGGCCGCCGTGAACAAGCTGCTGGCCGAACTGGCCAAGCCGGCCGTCAACAACGCGAAGAAAGAAGCGGCCGAGATGCAGAAGATCGTCGACGCCGAAAAGGGTGGCTTCCAGCTCGCCGCCCACGACTGGGCCTTCTACACCGACAAGGTGCGCGCGGCCCAGTACAACTTCGACGAAAGCCAGCTGCGTCCTTACTTCGAACTGAACAACGTGCTGGTGAACGGCGTGTTCTTCGCCGCGACCAAGGAATACGGCATCACCTTCAAGGAACGCAAGGACCTGCCGACCTACGATCCGGACGTGCGCACCTTCGATGTGATGGATGCCGACGGCAAGCAGCTGGCGATCTTCATCTTCGACCCGTATGCGCGCGCCAACAAGCAGGGCGGCGCCTGGATGAACGAGTACGTGTCGCAGTCGCACCTGCTGGACCGCCATCCGGTGGTCGGCAACCACCTGAACATTCCGAAGCCGGCCGCCGGCGAGCCGACCCTGCTGACCTACGACGAAGTGCGTACCGCCTTCCACGAGTTCGGCCACGCGCTGCACGGCATGTTCTCGGACGTGAAGTACCCGCACTTCTCGGGCACCAGCGTGCCACGCGACTTCGTCGAGTACCCGTCGCAGGTGAACGAGATGTGGGCGGTCTGGCCGGAAGTGCTGGCCAACTACGCCAAGCACCACAAGACCGGCGCGCCGATGCCGAAGGAGCTGCTGGATAAAGTCGTCGCCGCGAAGAAATTCAACATGGGCTTCATCACGACCGAGTACCTGTCGGCCTCGCTGCTCGACCAGCGCTGGCACCAGCTGACCCCGGCCCAGGTGCCGACCGACGTGCTGGCGTTCGAAGCCAAGGCGCTGAAGGATGCCGGCGTCGACTTCGCACCGGTGCCGCCGCGTTACCGCACGACCTATTTCTCGCACTCGATGAACGGCGGCTACTCGGCCGGCTACTACGCCTACCTGTGGAGCGAAAAGCTCGACGCGGATACGGTGCAGTGGTTCACCGAGAACGGCGGCCTGTCGCGCAAGAACGGCGACCACTTCCGCAAGACCCTGCTGTCGCGCGGCGGTACGGCCGATGCGATGGACCTGTTCCGCAACTTCCGCGGGCGCGATCCGATCATCGAGCCGCTGCTCGAGCGTCGTGGTTTGACGCAGTGATGGTTGGCGCCAATTGGCGCCAACAATGATCATCGTTCACGCGTGGGCATTTTGTGGTGCTGGCATTTAGCCAGCCCCACTGCCCACGCGGAAGTGCGCAGACACGCAACTCCAATTTTCACCGCAACACAACAAAGAGACCCCATGAACCGTCCTCCAATACTGTTGATCGCCGCCAGCGTCGCCGTCGCGAACCTGGCCTATGCCCAACCTGCTTCGATGCTGGAAGCGTCGAACCCGTTCGCCAAGCCGAGCACCCTGCAGTACCAGTATCCGCCGTTCGACAAGATCAAGAACGAGCACTTCGCGCCGGCCTTCGCCGAAGGCATGCGCCAGGAAGCGGCGGAGATGGAAGCGATCGCCAACAACAAGGCGGCGCCGACTTTCGAGAACACCATCGTCGCAATGGAACGTTCGGGCCGCCTGCTCGACCGCGTCGGTGCGGCCTTCGGCACCCTGCAAGGCTCCTACACCAACGACACCCTGCAAGCCCTGGCCAAGGAACTGGCGCCGAAACAGGCTGCCCACAATGATGCGATCCGCCTCAATCCGAAGCTGTACGCGCGCATCAAGGCGCTGTACGACAAGCGCGACAAGCTGAACCTGGACGCCGAGTCGAAGTACCTGCTCGAGCGCTACCACACCGACTTCGTGCGCGCCGGCGCGCAGCTGTCGGATGCCGACAAGCAGAAGCTGAAGGCGATGAACAGCCAGTTGGCCGCGCTGTCGACCCAGTTCGCCCAGAACGTGCTGAAGGAAGCCAATGCCTCGGCCCTGGTCGTGAACACCCGCGAAGAGCTGGCCGGCATGACCGACAAGCAGATCGACGCCGCCGCCGCTGAAGGCAAGAAGCGCGGCCTGGACGGCAAGTTCGTGATCCCGGTCGTGAACACCACCCAGCAAGCTGGCCTGTCGGTGCTGACCAACCGCGCCACCCGCGAGAAGCTGCTGGCCGCATCGCTGGCACGCGGTTCGCACGGCGGCGAGTTCGACAACCGCGACGTGGTCCTGAAGATCGCCAAGCTGCGCGCCGAACGCGCCGTGCTGCTGGGCTACCCGAACTTCGCCGCCTACAACCTGGAAGACCAGACCGCGAAGACCACCGGCGCCGTCAACAGCCTGCTGGCCGAATTCGCCAAGCCGGCCGTGAACAACGCCAAGAAGGAAGCGGCCGAGATCCAGAAGGTGATCGATGCCGAAAAAGGTGGCTTCAAGGTCGCTGCCCACGACTGGAACTTCTACAGCGACAAGGTGCGCCAGCAGCGCTATGCCTTCGACGCCTCGCAGCTGCGCCCTTACTTCGAACTGAACCGCGTGCTGCAGGACGGCGTGTTCTTCGCCGCGAACAAGGAATTCGGCCTGACCTTCAAGGAACGCAAGGACCTGCCGACCTACGTGGAAGACGTACGTGTCTTCGACGTATTCGACGCCGACGGCTCGCAGCTGGCGATCTTCACCTTCGACCCGTACGCGCGCGCCAACAAGCGCGGCGGCGCCTGGGCCAATGCCCACGTCGGCCAGAGCAAGCTGCTCGGCACGAAGCCGGTCATTGCAAACAACCTGAACATCGCCAAGCCGGCCGCCGGCGAGCCGACCCTGCTGACCTACGACGAAGTGCGCACCACTTTCCACGAGTTCGGCCACGCGCTGCACAGCATGTTCTCGGAAGTGAAGTACCCGCGCCTGTCGCGCGTGCCGCGCGACTACGTCGAGTTCCCGTCGCAGGTGAACGAGATGTGGATGGCCTGGCCGGAAGTGCTGGCCAACTACGCCAAGCACTACCAGACCGGCGAACCGATGCCGAAGGAACTGCTCGACAAGGTGCAGGCTTCGCAGCAGTTCAACGAGGGTTATCGCACCACCGAGTACCTGGCCGCGTCGCTGCTCGACCAGGCCTGGCACCAGCTGACCCCGGCGCAGATCCCGACCGACGTGCTGGCCTTCGAGGCTGAGGCACTCAAGAAGGCCGGCGTCGACTTCGCACCGGTGCCGCCGCGCTACCGCACGACCTACTTCTCGCACACCTTCTCGGGCGGCTATTCGGCTGGCTACTACGGTTACCTGTGGGCCGAGAAGCTGGACGCGGACACGGTCAACTGGTTCAAGGAACACGGCGGCCTGACCCGCAAGAACGGCGACCACTTCCGCAAGACCCTGCTGTCGCGCGGCGGTACGCTCGATGCGATGCAGATGTACCGCAACTTCAGCGGGCGTGATGCGCAGGTGCAGCCGTTGCTGGAGCGTCGTGGTTTGACCGGAGAGTAATCGTTGATATGCCGGTGCGCGTTGGCGTACCGGCAGCGTTTCGATTGATCCGATGATGTACCGCGTGGGCACAAGTGCCCACCCTACAAAACCGAAGCCCGCGACGGTTCGGATGTTGTAGGGTGGGCTCTCGAGCCCACCGTCTTTTTTCGTGCGCATGCACACCCCACCGCCGCACGAATCCGGTGTATAAACCCACCTGATTCCACTTCCCAAACAATCCCCAAGCGATGAGTGTTCAGTCCCTCCACGGTATTACTTTAGAATCGCTGTTAACCCGCCTGGTCGAGCACTACGGCTGGGACGGACTCGGCCGCCGGATCGATATCAACTGTTTCCAGAAAGATCCGAGCATCAAGTCGAGCCTGAAGTTTTTGCGCCGCACGCCCTGGGCGCGCGAAGAGGTCGAGAAGCTGTACCTCGAGACCCGCTTCCCCAACTAGCGAGAATGCCATGCTGAACGAAGATGAGAACGTGAGCGACCCGGACCTGAAAACGCGCCTGAAGACCCTGCACCGCAGCCTGTCCGAGACCGACGAGGTCGACGAGGAACTGCAGATGCTGCTGCGCCAGCTCGACGGCGACATCAAGCAGGTGCTGGAGCGCCGTGCCGACCAGGAACTCGACGCCAACACCTATGGCCTGGGGTCGCGTACCCAGGAAATGAGCGCCCGCTTCACCGCGCGCCACCCGAAAGTGGCGACCACGCTGAACGAACTCGGCAGCATCCTGTCGAACATGGGCATCTGAAGCGCTGAAAATAGAGGCTGCTCAGCCACAAGTCATTGAAATGTAAGCAATTTTTCGGGCAGGGAGCAGCCGGAAAAGGGGAATTCCGGTACAATGCCGGCCAATGAACTCCCCAGCCAATCTCTTCGCGAGCGTGCCCAAGCGCTCCAGCCGCGCACCTGCCGCGCCTTTCCTGCCGATGACCCGCGCCGAAATGGACGCGCTCGGCTGGGATTCCTGCGACATCATCCTCGTCACCGGCGACGCCTACATCGACCACCCGAGCTTCGGCATGGCGCTGGTCGGGCGTCTGCTGGAAGCGCAGGGCTACAAGGTCGGCATCATCAGCCAGCCGGACTGGACCTCGGTCGACCCTTTCCGCGCGCTGGGCAAGCCGAATTTGTACTGGGGCATCACCGCCGGCAACATGGACTCGATGGTCAACCGGTACACGGCCGACCGCAAGATCCGTTCCGACGACGCCTATACCCCGAACGCTGAGCCGAACAAGCGCCCGGACCGCGCCGTCACCGTGTATGCGCAGCGCGTGCGTGAAGCCTATCCCGGCGTGCCGGTCATCGTCGGCTCGATCGAGGCTTCGCTGCGCCGCATCGCCCACTACGATTACTGGTCCGATAAAGTGCGCCGCTCGGTGCTGTTCGAGTCGAAAGCCGACCTGCTGATCTTCGGTAACGCCGAACGCGCCCTGGTTGACGTCACGCGCCGCATTGCCGCGGGCGAGAACATCAAGAACATCCGCGATCTGCGCGGCACCGCCTTCCTGGTGCCGCAAGGCTGGCTGCCGGACGAAGAATGGTCTGTGCACAATTCCACCCGCGTGGATGTGCCTGGCCGCATCGACAAGCAGCCGAACCCGTATGCGATGGCGCTGGAAGACCCGAAAGCCTGCGCGCTGGACAATGCCGCGCCGGAACCGGAAGTCAAACCCGTCATCATCATGACGCGCGAACAACGCCAGGCCGCCGCCCGCGAAAAGGCGGCGAAGACCGTGGTGCGCCTGCCGAGCTTTGAAACCGTCAGCGAAGACCCGGTGATGTATGCCCACGCCTCGCGCGTGTTCCACCTGGAATCGAACCCGGGCAACGCCCGCGCCCTGGTGCAGGCCCACGGCGACCGCGACGTCTGGCTGAACCCGCCGCCGCTGCCGCTGGCCATGGACGAGATGGACAACGTCTACGACCTGTCGTACGCGCGCGCCCCGCACCCGAGCTATGGCAAGGCCCATATCCCGGCCTGGGAAATGATCCGCTATTCGGTGAACATCATGCGCGGCTGCTTCGGCGGCTGCACCTTCTGCTCGATCACCGAGCACGAAGGCCGCATCATCCAGAGCCGCTCGGAACCGTCGATCCTGCGCGAGATCGAGCTGATCCGCGACACGACCAAGAACTTCGCCGGCACGATCACCGACCTCGGCGGCCCGACCGCGAACATGTACCGCCTCGCGTGCAAGGAAAAGAGCATCGAGGAATCCTGCCGCCGTTTGTCGTGCGTGTACCCGACCATCTGCAGCAACCTCGGTACCGACCACAGCAAGCTGATCTCGCTGTACCGCAAGGCGCGCGCGATTCCCGGCGTGAAGAAGATCCTGATCGGCTCGGGCCTGCGTTACGACCTGGCCGTGCGCTCGCCGGAATACGTGAAGGAACTCGTCACCCACCACGTGGGCGGCCTGCTGAAGATCGCACCCGAGCACACCGAGCAGGGCACGCTGTCGAAGATGATGAAGCCGGGCATCGGCGCCTACGACGAGTTCAAGCGCATGTTCGAGAAGTACTCGATCGAGGCCGGCAAGAAGCAGTACCTGATTCCCTACTTTATCGCCGCCCACCCCGGCTCGACCGACGAGGACATGCTGAACCTGGCCCTGTGGCTGAAGAAGAACAACTTCAAGCTGGACCAGGTGCAGACCTTCACGCCGACGCCGATGGCGATGGCCACCACCATGTACCACAGCCGCAAGAATCCGCTGAAAAAGGTGACGGAGGATTCGGAAGTCGTGGAAACGGCGCGCAGCGGCAAGATGCGCAAGGCCCATAAGGCCTTCCTGCGCTGGCATCACCCGGAAAACTGGCCGATCCTGCGCGAGACCCTGACCAAGATGGGCCGCGGCGACCTGATCGGCAATGGCGAGCGCCACCTGGTGCCGGCCTGGCATCCGTCGGAAGAGGGCGCGACCCCTGCCGTGCGCGAAACCGGCGCCCGGAATGCAGGTACCAAGGCCGGCACGATGGCAGGCGCACGCCAGCCGGGTCCACGCCCGGCGCCGGCAGGCAAACGCAGCGGCATGCCGGCTGCGGTGCCGCCGCACCTGGCTGCGAATGCGCGACGCCAACCCGAGCGTGCCCAGGCCGCTGGCCGTGCTGCGCCGGCCGCCGTGGAAAAGATGCGGCCGTCGATCCTGTCGACCATCAAGGCCAAGCCAAAAGCCGGACGCAAGTAAGCCTGCGCACAACCGGTACAAGGCCAGCCACGCAGCGATGCATGGCTGGCCTTTTTCATGCCTGTTGTGTATGCACGACATTGCATATGGACAGTTGGCGAATGCTCGCCCCGTGTCATTCGAGACCTGTATCTAAATCCGTCAATCGTGCGTACTTGACCACCAAAAACCGGTAATATAATTCCTTTGGGAAACACCTGTTGTCAGTTTAATAGTGCGGCGTCGATCAATTTGACGCTTTTGCCGTGCTGGCTTCCCGACAAGGATTGCAGTGATCGATATCCACACTTACATGCTGGCACTCGGCATCGGCAATATTTCGTTTGCCGTGTTGATGGTCGCATACATCCGCGACACCGAACCGAGCCCCGGTTTGCGGTTCTGGACCTGGGCGCGCCTGGTGGCCGGTACCACCCAGTTGCTGGCCTACGCCCGCCCTCAGCTGGGCATGCCGGTGCTGGCCCTGGTCGAGCCCCTGGGATGGTTCGTCGGCTGGGCGCTCGAGATCGCCGCGTATTGCACCTTCTTCGAACTGCGCAACTGGAAGCGCGTCGTCCTGCCGATCGCCGGCCTGGCGCTGCTGGCGGCGGCCTGCTTCGTGCCGCTGGCCGACGCCAGCTATGGCGAACTGATGGGGCTGATCGCCTGTGTGTTCTCGCTGTCGTCGATCTCGACCGCCTGCGTGCTGCTGAACCCGAAGCTGAAGAACCCTTCGCTGCTGCAGCGGATCATCGGCGTGAACAACGGCGTGTTCGGGGTGGCGATCGCCAGTTGGGCAATCGGCGCCTTCTTCCGTGGCGAGTTGAACATGGCGCAGACCGATGTCAACCAGATGGCCGCCTATATCTCCGGCTACATGCTGATGATCGTGAACGGCTTCGGTTTCCTGCTGATGTCGAAGCAGCGCAACGACGCCGTCATGCAGCGCCTGGCCACGCTCGACGACCTGACCGGCCTGCTGAACCGCCGCGCCTTCTTCGCCCGTGCCAACGAGGCGCGCCTGCTGGCGCTCAGGCTGCGTAAACCGATCGCCCTGCTGATGATCGACATCGATCACTTCAAGCGGCTCAACGACCGTTTCGGCCACGCCACCGGCGACGAGGCCCTGGTGCTGTTTGCGCGCACCGCCGGCGCTACCTTGCGCGAGCACGATACCCTGGGCCGCATGGGCGGCGAGGAGTTCGCCCTGGCGATGCCGGGCACCGACCTGGAAGGCGCGGTGCAGGCCGCCGAACGCCTGCGCCAGGCCACCATGGAGATCTGCCTGCTCACCTGCGGCAACAGCTACCAGATGACGGTGAGTATCGGCGTGGTGGTGGTCGAAGCGAACGAGGAGCTGCCGGCGGCGCTGGCACGCGCGGACCGGGCCTTGTACGAAGCCAAGCGCAATGGGCGCAATCGCGTGGAGTTGGGGATTGCGGTGCGACAGGTGGCGTGAATTTGGCCGTACGGTTGGATTGATCGATACGGCGACCGTACGGTGGGCACTCTGTGCCCACGCGGAACGACGCGCTAACGGAACGCTCATGGAAGCGTTGGCCAGTGATCATGTGGGACGCGTCAAAGAGAGCAGCCACGGTGCATGCATCCGCGTGGGCACGGAGTGCCCACCGTAATGTGATGGACTCCACCCTCCTGACAGCG
>DAMABW010000034.1:0-19706 GCA_031999925.1 Massilia sp.
CAGCCCTTGGCTGTCTAGCAAACTAACCGTCCAACTTTACGGGGTCAGTTCACGAGGCGCCGTTTTTTGTTGCTGCTAATGCAACCAGACGATCAATTGTTCCCGCGGTGAGGGCAGGCCGTCTTGATGCAATTGCCATAGATGGCCAGCGCGTGCTCGGCGATCTTGAAACCGCGTTCGACCGCGATCTTGTTCTGGCGCGATTCGATTTCCTCGTCGAAGAACTCTTCCACGTGGCCGCAGTCCAGGCAGACCAGGTGGTCGTGGTGCGAGCCGGCGTTCAGCTCGTAGATGGCCTTGCCGGTTTCGAAGTGGTTGCGGTTCAGCAGGCCGGCCTGCTCGAACTGGGTCAGTACGCGGTACACCGTCGCCAGGCCGACGTCCATATTGTCGGCCAGCAGGATTTTGTAGACGTCTTCCGCCGTCAGGTGCCGCACTTCGCTGTTCTGGAAAATTTCCAGGATCTTGAGGCGTGGCAGGGTAGCCTTCAGGCCGCTCGCCTTCAGGTCGGTGGGTTTGTTACTCATGTTTGTTACTCGTAGATGGGCGGAGTGCTTTATGATATAGCGTTTTGGAAGCTCCCGCTTAAACGTTTTGAGGTTACTTATGCGTGTCACCGATGCCGTCCTTCGTCATTTCACAGTCCGCGCCGCAGTCGCCGCGGGCCTCGCATGCACGCTGTTGCTGTCCGGGTGCGCATCCTGGCGCAACCAGACCCGTCCGGCCGCGCCGGCCAGCACCGACGCCGCAAGCGTGGAAGCCGACGCCGACAAGGCAGCCGCCCTGGCCAATTCCGGTGCGCAAACGACCAAGGTCACCAAGCTGCAGAAATTCCTCTGGGTGTTCTCGCCTTATCGTCCGGACATCCAGCAGGGCAACTTCGTCTCGCAGGAAATGCTGAACCAGCTGAAAGTCGGCCAGACCCGCGACCAGGTGCGCTTCCTGCTGGGTTCGCCGATGCTGGCCGACATGTTCCACGCCGACCGCTGGGATTATCCCTTCTACCTGGCGCGCGGCAACGGCGAACTGACCACCAGCCGCGTTACCGTCTACTTCAAGAACAATGTCGTCGAGCGTTTCGACGGCGGCAACCTGCCGACCGAGCGCGAGTACATCGACCGCATCGCCGGCCCGACCAAGTTCCCGAAGAAGAGTGCACCGGTCCGTCCGGTCGAGCCGGTGACGCCGGCGTCGCCTGCGACCAACAATATCCAGTAATCGAATAAGAAGTACGTCATGACGCAATTGAAAATCGCGGTTGCCGGCGCCAGCGGGCGCATGGGCCGCATGCTGATCGAGGCCATCGCCGCCGCGCCCGACGCCACCCTGTCCGGCGCCCTCGACGTGGCCGGTTCGCCCTTCATCGGCAGCGACGCCGGCGCCTTTTCCGGCCAGCTGACCGGTGTGGTGATCCACTCCGAGCTCGAGCGCGCACTGGCCGGCGCCGATTGCCTGATCGATTTCACCCGCCCCGAAGGCACCCTGAAGCACCTGGAGTACTGCGCGGCGAACGGCATCAAGGTCGTGATCGGCACCACCGGCTTCGACGAGGCCGGCAAGGAAGCGATCCGCGCCGCCGCCGACAAGGTGGCGGTGGTGTTCGCGCCGAACATGAGCGTGGGCGTGAACGTCACCCTCAAGTTGCTGGAAATGGCGGCCAAGAGTTTCGCCGAAGGCTACGACATCGAGATCATCGAGGCCCACCACCGCCACAAGGTCGATGCGCCTTCGGGCACCGCACTGAAGATGGGCGAGGTGATTGCCGATGCCCTGGGCCGCGACCTGAAGGACTGCGCCGTGTATGGCCGCGAAGGCGTGACCGGCGAGCGCGATCCGTCGACCATCGGTTTTGCCACCGTGCGCGGCGGCGACATCGTCGGCGACCACACCGTGCTGTTCGCCGGCACCGGCGAGCGCATCGAGATCACGCACAAGTCCAGCAGCCGCGTCACCTACGCCCACGGCGCCCTGCGCGGCGCGCGCTTCATCGCCGACAAGGCAAACGGCCTGTACGACATGCAGGACGTCCTGAGCCTGAAGGGCTGACATGGCCAGCGTCCAACTGAACGGTGCGGCCATCGTCGACGAAGCGGCCTTCCATGCAGAGAGCCGCCGCGTCTTCGGCTTCCCGGAAACCTACGCCGACAGCATCGACGCCTGGGTCGATTGCCTGAGCTATCTGCGCGACGACGAGAACATGACGCGCTTCCGCCTGAAGCCGAACGAGGTGCTGGAAATCGTCGTCACCGATGGCGCTGCCCTGCAGGAACGCCTGCCCGACCTGGTCGAGGAAATCGCCTACTGCATCGGCGGCATCAACGAGCGCTATGAAGACTACGGCGAAAAGCCGGCGCTGAAGCTGGTGCTGCGCTAGGCTGCACCGCTTCCGGCCCTTTGCTTGCAAACGGCCCGCGACAATGACTGTAGGGTGGGCACTTGTGCCCACGCGGATCGAGCATACCGATAACAGTGCAGCTGCAGTTCCATCAGCCGTCGCATACGAACCGAGGTACTGCCCGACATGCCATGACCGCCGACGACCTCCTGCGCATCTCCGACTACGTCATGCCCGCCCTGCCGGCCCAGCCCTCCACGCTGGGCTTCCTGTTCGGCACCCGCCACGGCGTCGACGAATTCTGCCTCGAAACCCACGCCCTCTGGCAAGCCGGCATGTTCCGCCACCTGCTGGTCTCTGGTGGTCCCACCGCCGGCAATCCCCAGGCGGAAGCCCATATCATCGCCGAACGCCTGGTCCAGCTCGGCATCCCGGAATCCATCCTGATCCTGGAAACCGCCGCCACCAACACCGGCGAAAACGTGCTCCTCGGCCGCGCCAGGGTCGCCGCGACAATCGGTCTCCAGCACATCGACAGCCTGCTGGTGATCGGCAAGGTCTGCGCCATGCGCCGCTACCTGATGACCCTGGCGCGCCACTGGCCGGAACCGCGCGTGTCCGCCCACCCCGTCAATTACTTCGGCCTGCCGATCGAGCGCTGGCACGAGCACGATGAATTCCGCGCCCGCGTGCTGGGCGAATTCGGCAAGATTCCCGGCTACCTGGAGCAGGGCTTCCTGCGCGAGATCGAGGCCCTGGGTGCCTATCCCGTTGTGACAAAGGCGCCATGAAGCGCCTCGGCAAAGGCTTGCTGGCGCTGCTCGCGGCGCTGGCGCTGTATCTCGCCATTGCCGCCGGCTGGGCTGCGGCTGCGTTCGACGAGCTGCTCGTCCGCTGGCCGCAAGAGACCACGCCAGCCGCACTGTCGCCGCGCCAGGCCGCCATCCTGTTGCGCATCGAGGACCCCACTTTCTATTCGCACCCCGGCCTGAGCCTGGCCGACGGGCAGGGCGTGGCCACGATTTCTTCCGCACTGGCGCGCGAATTCTTCCTCGAAGGCCCGCAGTTGGACGGGACGAAAGGCCTGCTGCAGCGCTTCTACCGCCGCGTCTTCGACTGCTGCAAGCGCGTCGACTTCGGCCGCGACATCACGGCGCTGGTGCTGGACGCCCGCCTGCCGAAGGAACGGCAACTGGCGATGTATGTGCAATCGGTCTACATGGGCCGTCATGAGGGGCGCCAGGTGCGCGGCCTGGCGCAAGCCGCCCAGGCCTATTTCGGCAAACCGCTGGCCCGGTTGGACGATGCCGAGAGCGCCGGCCTGGTCGCCATGATCAAGGCGCCGAACGCTTACCACCCGGAGCGCGAACCCACCGCGTACGCCTTGCGCCTGGCCCGGGTGCAGGCGGTGCTGGATGGAACCTGCCGTCCTGCGGGCTGGTTCGATACCGATTACGCCCATTGCGCCGCAGCGAAATGACCCACGCCTCTTACTCTGGGGTGAGCAATCACGAACAGGCTGACTGGCCGCCGCACTACGCCGCAGTGCAGGATGAACCAGTATAATGTCCTGTTAAAGCGCCTAACAAACCCGCCATGCCTGCGTTGCATCGTCTTGCCGTACTAGCGTACTGTCTTCGACGACGCGTCGGGGGGGCCGCATCCCTTGGCCTAACGGCTTTGTTAGCCGCTTTCCACCTCCAAAAATTTCTTCCGCAGAACATCATGCAAGATAAATATAGTCCAGCCGAAGTTGAACAGGCCGCCCAGGCATACTGGAAGTCGATCGACGCCTACAAAGCCGTCGAGAACGACCCACGTTTCCCGAAAGGCAAGTACTACGCCTGCTCGATGCTGCCTTACCCATCCGGCAAGCTGCACATGGGCCATGTGCGCAACTATACGATCAACGACGTGATGTACCGCTACCTGCGGATGAACGGCTACAACGTGCTGATGCCGATGGGCTGGGACGCCTTCGGCATGCCGGCCGAGAACGCGGCGATGGCAAACAACGTGCCGCCGGCCGAGTGGACCTATTCGAACATCGCCCACATGCGCGGACAGATGGAATCGATGGGCCTGGCCATTGACTGGTCGCGCGAAATGACCGCCTGCAAGCCGGAATACTACAAGTGGAACCAGTGGATGTTCCTGAAGATGCTCGAGAAGGGCATCATCTACCAGAAGACCGGCACCGTGAACTGGGACCCGGTCGACCAGACCGTGCTCGCCAACGAGCAGGTCGTCGACGGCAAGGGCTGGCGTTCGGGCGCGCCGATCGAGAAGCGCGAAATCCCGATGTACTACGTGCGCATCACTGACTATGCCGACGAGTTGCTCGACTTCGTCGACAACAAGCTGCCGGGCTGGCCGGAACGCGTGCGCATCATGCAGTCGAACTGGATCGGTAAATCCACCGGCGTGCGCTTCGCCTTCCCGCACGTGATCATGGACGAAGCCGGTGAGCTGATCAACGACGGCAAGCTCTACGTCTTCACCACCCGCGCCGACACCATCATGGGCGTGACCTTCTGCGCCGTGGCGCCGGAACACGCGCTGGCCCAGCACGCCGCCAAGAACAACCCGGAACTGGCTGCCTTCATCGCCGAGTGCAAGCTCGGTTCCGTCATCGAAGCCGACATGGCGACGATGGAGAAGAAGGGCATGCCTACCGGCCTGTCCGTGACCCACCCGGTGACCGGCGAGCAGGTGCCGGTCTGGGTCGGCAACTATGTCCTGATCACCTATGGCGACGGCGCCGTGATGGGCGTGCCGGGCCACGACGAGCGCGACTTCGAATTCGCCAAGAAATACGATCTGCCGATCAAGCAGGTCGTGGCCGTCGAAGGCCAGGAATACTCGCTCGACGGCTGGCAGGAGTGGTATGGCGACAAGGAAACCGGCCGCACCATCAACTCCGGCAAGTACGACGGCCTGGACTACACCGCGGCTGTCAACGCGGTCGCCGGCGACCTCGCCGCCCAGGAGTTGGGCGACAAGAAGGTGACCTTCCGCCTGCGCGACTGGGGCATCTCGCGCCAGCGCTACTGGGGCACCCCGATCCCGATGATCCACTGCGGCGACTGCGGCGCGGTGCCGGTGCCGGAAGCCGACCTGCCGGTCGTGCTGCCCGAGCACCTGGTCCCGGACGGCACCGGCAACCCGCTAAACAAGGACGAAGCGTTCCTGAAGTGCGATTGCCCGAAGTGCGGCAAGCCCGCACGCCGCGAGACCGACACGATGGATACGTTCATCGATTCGTCGTGGTACTACATGCGCTATACCTCGCCGGGCTCGAACGACGCCATGGTCGACGCGCGCAACGATTACTGGATGCCGATGGACCAGTACATCGGCGGCATCGAGCACGCCGTCATGCACCTGCTGTACGCGCGCTTCTGGACCAAGGTCATGCGCGACTTCGGCCTGGTCAAGTTCGACGAGCCCTTCGTCAACCTGCTCACGCAAGGCATGGTGCTGAACGAGACCTACTACCGCGAAGACGCGGCCGGCAAGAAGACCTGGTACAACCCGGCCGACGTGGAACTCACCTTCGACGACAAGGGCCGTCCGCAGAGCGCGGTGCTGAAGGCCGACGGCGAGAAGGTCGAGATCGGCGGTACCGAGAAGATGTCGAAGTCGAAGAACAACGGCATCGACCCGCAAGCGCAGATCGAGCAGTACGGCGCCGACACCGCACGCCTGTTCACCATGTTCGCTTCGCCGCCGGAACAGACCCTGGAGTGGTCGGACAGCGGCGTCGAAGGCGCGAGCCGCTTCCTGCGCCGCGTCTGGGCCTTCGGCTATGCAAACTCTAGCCGCATCGCCGCCGCGCTGGCCAACCAGGACGGTGCTGCCACGCTCGACGAAGCGCACAAGACGCTGCGCCGCGAAGTGCACAAGATCCTGCAGCAGGCCGACTACGACCTGAAGCGCATCCAGTACAACACCGTGGTGTCGGCCTGCATGAAGATGCTCAACACCCTGGAGCAGGCCAAGCTGGCCGAAGGCCCGGCCGGCGACAGCGTGATCGCCGAAGGCCTGTCGATCTTCCTGCGCATCCTGAACCCGGTGGCGCCGCACATCACCCACGCGCTGTGGCAGGAACTCGGCTACGCCAAGGCCCACGGCGACATTCTCGACGTGCAGTGGCCGCAGGTCGACCCGGCCGCGCTGGAGCAGGCCGAGATCGAGATGATGATCCAGGTGAACGGCAAGCTGCGCGGCTCGGTCAAGGTACCGAAGGAAGCCGACAAGGCGGCCGTCGAGGCGGCGGCCCTGGCCTCGGAAGCGGTACAGAAGTTCGTGGAAGGCACGCCGAAGAAGGTCATCGTCGTGCCCGGCAAACTCGTCAACATCGTGGTGTAACCCATGCGCGCATCCTTTCCTTCCCTGATGCGCGCCGTGTGCGCGCTGCTGCTGGTGTCCAGCCTGGCCGCCTGCGGCTTCCAGTTGCGTGGCTCGAACGGCTCGTACAACATGCCGTTCCAGACCATCCACCTGGGCTTCGGCGATGCTTCGCCGCTCGGCAACGAGTTGAAACGCAACCTGCGCGCAATCGACAACGTCACCATCGTGCCGAAGGCGGAAGGTGCGCAGGCGCGCTTCGAGGTCGTCTCGGAGGCGCGCAACAAGGCGGTCCTGTCGCTGAACAACCTGGGCCGGGTGCGCGAGTACCTGCTCAGCTACACCCTGGTGTTCCAGGTGCGCGATACCGCCGGTAACCTGATCCTGGGGCCGACCGAGATCACGCTGCGCCGCAACCTCACGTTCAGCGAGGAAGCCGTACTGGCCAAGGAAGGCGAGGAAGCGCTGCTCTACCGCGACATGCAGTCCGACCTGGTGCAGCAGATCATCCGCCGCCTCGCGGCGATCAAGACCTAACCAGCGGAGCAGGACCGGAAGATGCAACTGCGGCTTGAGGCGCTCGAAGGCCATCTGTCGAAAGGCCTGGCGCCGCTGTACGTGATCACCAGCGACGAGCACCTGCTCGCGCTGGAGGCCGCCGACAAGATCCGCCGCGCCGCGCGTGCGGCCGGCCACACCGAGCGCGACGTGCTGACGGTGGAGCGCACTTTTAAATGGGGCGAGCTGCTGGCGGCGAACCAGGCCTTGTCGCTGTTCGGCGACAAGAAGCTGATCGAACTGCGCATCCCGGGCGGCAAACCGGGCAAGGACGGCAGCGCCGCGCTGCAGGCCTATGCCAAAGACCTGAGTCCCGATAACCTGACCCTGATCACGCTGCCCAAGCTCGACTGGCAGACGGCCAAGGCATCCTGGGTGGCGACGCTGCAGCAGGCGGCGGTCTACATCGAGATCCCGAACATCGAACGGGCGCAGTTGCCGGGCTGGATCGGCATGCGCCTGAGTGCGCAGGGGCAGAGCGCGGACCGCCAGAGCCTGGACTTCATCGCGGATCGCGTGGAAGGCAATCTGCTGGCGGCGCACCAGGAAATCCAGAAGCTGGGACTGCTGCACGAGCCGGGCAAGCTGACGTTCGAGCAGGTGCACGACGCGGTGCTGAACGTGGCGCGCTACGACGTGTTCAAGCTGTCGGAGGCCATGCTCAGTGGGGATGCGGCGCGGCTGGCGCGCATGCTCGACGGGCTGAAGGGGGAAGGGGAGGCGCTGCCGCTGGTGCTATGGGCCGTCAGTGAGGAAATCCGCACACTGCTAAAATTGAAGTCCGGGATGGCGCAGGGGCGGCCGCTCGGGGCGCTGCTGAAGGAATACCGGATCTGGGGGCCGCGCGAGCGGATGATGGAGCCGGCCTTGCGGCGCGTGTCGCTGCCCACGCTCGAAGCGGCGCTGCAGGATGCGGCGCAGGTGGACAGGATGGTCAAGGGGTTGCGCGCCAAGGCGTTCGCGGGCGATGCGTGGGATGCGATGCTGCAGTTGGCGTTGAAGGTGGCCAGGTAGATCGTTAATCGCCGGTGGCCTATTTAGGCCGCTGGACCTGCAGGTGCACCTGTATCGGCATGCATGATCCGCGTGGGCACAGAGTGCCCACCCTACGGGAAACGTTCGTAGGGTGGACGGGTTTCCCGCCCACGCGTTCACACTACGCTCGCATTTCCGGCTCCATTTAACGTTACCCAAACGCCGCCAACCCGCCATTCAACGCAACTGGAACCAAACGATGGACATCACCGACTACATGCACACGCTGGGCCGCAATGCCCGGGCCGCGTCGCGGGCGATGGCGCGCGCCGATGGGGCGACGCGCAACCGCGCGCTGCTCCTGATCGCCGAGGCCATCGAGCGCGATGCGGCGGAACTCTCCGCCGCCAACCGGCTCGACCTCGACGCCGCCCGCGCCAACGGCCTGGCCCCGGCCCTGCTCGACCGCCTGGCCCTGTCCCCGGCGGCGATCGCCACCATGGTCGACGGCCTGCGCCAGATCGCCGCGCTGCCCGATCCGATCGGCGAGATCTCGAACATGAAGTCGCGCCCAAGCGGCATCCAGGTGGGCCAGATGCGCGTGCCGCTGGGCGTGATCGGCATCATCTACGAAGCGCGCCCGAACGTGACGGTGGACGCCGCCGGCCTGTGCATCAAGAGCGGCAACGCGGCGATTCTGCGCGGCGGTTCGGAGGCCATCCACTGCAACCGCGCGCTGGCGAAACTGGTGACCGAAGGCCTGACGAAAGCCGGCCTGCCGCTGGACGCCGTGCAGGTGGTCGACACCGTCGACCGCGCCGCCGTCGGCGCACTCATCACCATGCCGCAGTACGTGGACGTGATCGTGCCGCGTGGCGGCAAAGGCCTGATCGCGCGCCTGATCGAGGAAGCGACGGTCCCGATGATCAAGCACCTGGACGGCATCTGCCACGTCTACATCGACGACAAGGCCGACCTGGCGAAAGCGCTGCCGATCGCCTTCAACGCCAAGTGCCACCGCTACGGCACCTGCAACACGATGGAAACCCTGCTGGTGGCACGCTCCATCGCCCCGGCGGTGCTGCCGCAACTGGCCGAGTTGTACAAGACGAAGGAAGTCGAACTGCGCGCCGACGACGAAGCGCGCGCGATCCTGGCCGGCTACCCGCACCTGGCCGAAGCGCTTGAAGAAGACTGGAGTACGGAATACCTGGCGCCGATCCTGGCGGTGAAGGTGGTGGCCGGCATCGAGGAAGCGATGGACCATATCGACCGCTACTCGTCGAAGCACACCGAGGCCATCGTCACCGAGGACTACAGCGCCGCGCTGCGCTTCCTGCGCGAAGTGGACTCGGCCTCGGTGATGGTCAACGCCTCGACGCGCTTTGCCGACGGCTTCGAGTACGGCCTGGGCGCCGAGATCGGCATCTCGAACGACAAGCTGCACGCGCGCGGCCCGGTCGGGCTCGAGGGACTGACCTCGCTGAAATACGTCGTGTTCGGCCACGGCGAAGTACGCAACTGAACGGATTGATAATTTAAAGGACCCGCATGTACCTCTGGATCAAAGCCTTCCACATCGTCTTCATCGCCTCCTGGTTCGCCGGCCTGTTCTACCTGCCGCGCATCTTCGTGAACCTGGCCCAGGAATCCAACAACGTCGCCACCGCGCGCCTGCTGCTGATGGCGCGCCGCCTGTACCGCTTCACCACCATGCTGGCCGTGCCGGCGCTGGTGCTGGGCCTGTGGCTATGGCTGGGCTTCGGCATCAAGGGCGGCTGGCTGCACGCGAAACTGGCGCTGGTGATCCTGACGATCGGCTACCATCACGCCTGCGGTTCGATCCTGAAGAAGTTCGAGGCCGGCGTGAACAAACGCAGCCACACCTGGTTCCGCTGGTTCAACGAAGTGCCGGTGATCCTGCTGCTGCTGATCGTGATCCTGGTGGTCGTGAAGCCGTTTTAATTTCGCGCCGCAGTCATCCTGGAATGGTGGTCGCGCGTTGAGCGTGCTTCGCGGCTGTACGGTGGTGGGTTCAAGAATCCACCCTACGTATATCGTGTAGCACCGGATGTAGGGTGGGTTCTTGAACCCACCAAAACAAATTATCGAATCACCAACGTGGCTGCAAGCGATCGGCGCTTCCAGCCACATTATTTTTTCAACACCAACGGACAAAGGGTACCCCCATGACCTCCTATTTTTGCCCCTGCCCACGCGGCATGGAAGCGGCACTGGCCGAAGAACTCACTGAAATCGCCCAACAGCACAGCACCACGCTGAAGGTACACAACCAGGTCCCTGGCGGCGTGCACTGCTCGGGCACCCTGGTCGACGCCTACCGCGTCAACCTGCACTCGCGCATCGCCTCGCGGGTCTTGATGCGCATGGGCCAGCGCAGCTACAACAACGAGAACGACATCTACGACCTGGTGCTCGAACAGCCCTGGGAAGACTGGTTCGGCGTCCACCACACGATCCGCGTCGACGTCACCGCCGTCAAATCCCCGCTGAAGAGCCTGGAATTCACGACCTTGAAGATCAAGGACGCGATCTGCGACCGCTTCCGCGACCAGTTCAACAAGCGCCCGTCGGTCGACACGCGCGAGCCCGACATGCGTATCGTCGGCTTCCTGGATGCGCGCAACTTCATCATCTACCTCGACACTTCGGGCGAAGCGCTGTTCAAGCGCGGCTGGCGCGAGGAGACGGGTGACGCGCCGCTGCGCGAGAACCTGGCCGCCGGCATGCTGCGCGTCTCGGGTTGGAAGCCGGGCACGCCGTTGTTCGACCCGATGTGCGGCTCGGGCACCATCCTGGTCGAAGCCGCGCAGATGGTGCAGGGCATTCCGCCCGGCGCACGACGCCGCTTCGCCTTTGAAAAATTCGCCGACTTCGATCGCGAAGCCTGGCAGGAAATGAAGGCCGCGATCAAGGCCAATCCGCTGCCGAGCGAACCGACCATCTTCGGCTCCGACATCTCGGGCGACATGGTCGCCATGACCCGGCATAACCTGAAGGTGGCCGGCGTGCTGTTCGAGGTGCCGCTGAAGCAGATCGAAGCCCAGCACGTGTCGCCACCTGTGGAAGGCCCGGGCATCCTGCTGACCAACCCGCCGTACGGCGAGCGTATCGGCGTGCGCGGCGACTCGACCGTGCCGCAGGACGAGATGGCCGTGTCGTTCTATTCTGCGCTCGGCACCACGCTCAAGCAACGCTTCGCCGGCTGGACAGTATTCCTGTTCACGGCCGACCTGTCGCTGCCCAAACTGCTGCGCTTGAAGGAAGCGCGCAAGACCCCGTTCTTCAACGGCGCCCTCGAATGCCGCCTGTTCCGCTTCGACATGGTGGCCGGCTACAACCGCCGCGAAGAGGCAAAGCCAAAGCAGGAACCCACCGCAAACTAAGAAGCGCGACCCATGCTGCCACCCACAGAACCCGACGAACTGCCCAAGGACCCGGTGATCCCGGTCCCCTTGCCGACCCCGCACAAGATCACCATGCTGTCGGCCGGCGGCCTGGCCACCCTGCTGGCCGGGCTGTCGATGCTGGGGCCGTTCTCGATCGACGCCTACCTGCCGGCCTTCCCGCAGATCCAGGCCAACCTGCACGCCTCCTCGATCGAGGTGCAGCAGACCCTGACCGCCTACATGCTGGCTTTTGCCGGCATGGTGCTCTGGCATGGCGCGCTGTCGGATGCCTTCGGGCGCCGCAACGTGATCCTGGTGTCGCTGGTGGTGTTCGCGATCGGTACCTTCGGCTGCGCGGCCGCGTCGTCGGTGCACTACCTGTGGGTGTTCCGCATCATGCAGGGCATCTCGGCCGGGGCGGGCGTGGTGGTGGGGCGCGCCATCATCCGCGATCTGTATTCGGACACGGCGGCGGCGCGCCTGCTGTCGATGGTGACGATGATCTTCTCGATCGCGCCGGCCATCGCGCCGGTGCTGGGCGGCTGGATCGTGATCCTGCTCGGCTGGCGCAGCATCTTCCTGGCCCTGTGCCTGTTCACGCTCGTCCTCGGCTGGGTGTGCTGGCAGCATCTGCCGGAAACCGTGCCGAAGGAAAAGCGCCAGCCCTTCAACCCGCGCTTCCTGGCGGGCAGCTACAGCGCCATCTTCGGGTCCTTCCTGTTCCACATGAAGGCCGGGATCACGGCGCTGAACTTCGCCGGCCTGTTCCTCTACATCACGGCTTCACCGGTCATGTTGCCGCAGCAGTTGCACCTGGGGCCGTCGGGCTTCGCCTGGCTGTTCGTGCCGACCGTGAGCGGCATCTTCCTCGGTTCGATGGCGGCCAACCGCATGGCCGGCAAGAAGAGTTTTTCGTTCCAGATCTGGACCGGCTTCGCCTTCATGCTGGGCGCGGTGGCGTTCAACGTCGGCTACCACCTGTTCCTGCCGCCGGCGCTGCCCTGGACCGTGCTGCCGATGTTCTTCTTTACTTTCGGTAGCTCGATCATTGCGCCGGGCGCCACCTTGCTGGCGCTGGACTTGTTCCCGCATATCCGCGGCACGGTGGCGTCCTGCCAGTCGTTCGTCTCGACCCTGCTGGGCGCGATCGTGGCCGGCCTGATCGCGCCGGCGCTGTCGCATTCGGTGCTGGCGCTGGCCTTGGGGCAGGCCGGGTTTGCCCTGGGGGCGCTGGCGTGCTGGGTCGTTTCGCGCCAGTACCGGCGCATCAAGGCACGCAACGGCGGCCTCACCGGCTAAGGGTCTCGGCCCATATATTTACATTTCGGCAATAAAATTGTCTGTGTGTACACGAATGTTCGTGAGAAAGATCACACTTTTAACAGAAAGTATTGTTCCCGATCAGAAATGTATATATGCTAAGACCCTTATTTTTCTGCGAAATAGCATAAAAAGAACATCCAGTTCTAACGATACATAAATGTCATGTTGTGGTAGCTCAGGGATGGAGCGCCACCTTAAAACCTTAGTGGCGTCCTCGAGCGAGACCATGCACCAATCAGACCAGGATATTCGCAATCGCCTGCTCGTTGCCAGGCTGCCGGCGATGCCGCAGATTCTCGTCAAGCTGCTCGGGCACCTGCAGGCCGACGATTTGGGCATGCAGGAACTGGCGGCCCTGATCGCCAAGGATGCCGGCATGACCGGCAAGTTGCTCACCGTCGCCAACAGCTCGGCCTACCACCGCGGCAGCCGCGCCGCCAACCTGGAACAGTCGCTGGTGTCGCTCGGCACCGACATGATCAAGACCCTGGTCATCAGCGATTCCGTTTTCCAGACCTTCAATAATTTCCCGCATTCCGGCAGCACCGACCTGCGCGCCTTCTGGAAGAATTCGCTGGCGGCGGCCGTGATCGCGCGCGATGTGGCGCGCCGCATGGATTACCCGCACCTGGAAGAGGCCTACCTGGCCGGGCTGCTGCACAACGTCGGGCGCCTGGCCCTGCTCGCCACGGCACCCAAGGAATACAGCTTCAACTTCACCGCGCTCGACGACGAAGACCTGTGCGCGGTCGAGCAGCGCACGCTGCAGATCACCCACGCCGAAGCCGGCGCCTGGCTGGTCGAGCGCTGGCAACTCGATTCCTTCCTGGCCGACGCCGTGCTGTACCACCACGAGTCGAGCGAGCGCCTGGAGTCGGCGCACCCCCTGATCCGCATCGTGCGCCTGGCGCACCTGATGTCCGCGCATCCGGACGACACGGCGGCGCTGGCCGAAGGCGCACTGCTGTGCGGCCTGGAGCCGGACGAGGTCGGCGACATGCTTGCCGCCGCCGCGCGCCAGGTCGACAAGGCCGCCGTCCACCTCGGCATCGACCTGGCCGGCGCCGACGATATCCCGGCGCCACCGGCCTATGCTCCGCCTATCGTCGATCCGGTCCAGCAACGCCTGTCGGAAGAAGTGCGCAACCTGGTGCTGGTGTCCGAAGTCGGCCAGACCTTCGCGCGCCAGGAAGGCGAGAGCGCGCTGCTCGAATCGATGACGCGCACCGCACGCATCCTGTTCGACTTCGACAACACGGTCATCCTGCTCGAGAACCCGACCGGCCAACTGCTGGTGGGCGCGCCGGGCATCGCCACCGCGCGCATCGCCGAATTCGCGATCCCGCTGGCCAAGGGCGGCCCGATCGCCGCCGCCGCACTGGCGCGCCGTCCAGCCTACCTGCAGCGCGGCGGCGACGCCCTCGGCCTGCCCGAGGAGCAGTTGCTGCGCATGCTGGGCACCGAGGGCCTGGTCTGCCTGCCGCTGGTGTCCGGCGCGCGCTGCCTGGGCGTGCTGGTGGGCGGTGTCGCCGCCTGGCAGCTGGCGGCCTGCCAGAAGCGCGAGCGCTTCCTGCAATCGTTCGGCACGCAAGCGGCCACCGCGCTCGAAAGCGCGCTGCAGGAACGCGCCAACGCGCGCCGCCAGGTGGCCAGCGTGGCCGACGAATACCGCGAAGCCTCGCGCCGCGTGCTGCACGAAGTGAACAACCCGCTCTCGATCATCAAGAACTACCTGAGTGTCCTCGACAGCAAGCTGGAACGCCAGGAACCGGTGGCGGGCGAGATGTCGGTGCTGAACGAAGAGATCGACCGTGTCGGCCAGCTGATCGGGTCGCTCGCCGACATCAAGCCGGTGGAAACCGGCCCGCGTCCGCTCGACGCCGTGAAGGTGGCGGAAGACGTGGTGCGCCTGTTCCGCGCCGGCCAGTTCGTGCCCGCCAACGTGCAGATCAGCACCGCGCTGCAGGACGACGCGCGCCTGGTCGAAGGCGACGCCGACACGCTCAAGCAGATCCTGGTGAACCTGGTGAAGAACGCGGTCGAGGCGCTGGCGGAAAGCGGCGGCGGGCGCATCGAGATCGCCAACCGCGGCCACGTGCACCGCGAGCGCCGCCTGTTCCTGGAACTGAGCGTGTCCGATACCGGCCCGGGCCTGGCGCCCGAGGTGATGGCGAATCTGTTCGCCGCCGTGAAGAGCACCAAGGACGGCGCCCACCGCGGCATCGGCCTGTCGATCGTGCACGGCCTGGTGAAGAAAATGAACGGCCATATCGCCTGCCGCAGCGGCAGGACCGGCACCGCATTCGAAATCCTGCTGCCGGCGTGGTCCGGTGCCAGCGCCGCGCCGGCCCTGCCCGCGCGCGCCCTGGGTTCTGTATAAGGTAAGACCAACGTGTACTCAGCCAGCGCAAGTTCAGCCATGTTCGGAGATGCAGAGGGTCAGGCGGGCTCAGTTGCCAACTCGGTTGCCAACTTCGGAGCCGGAGGAGAAATCCAGCTCGAGCCGCGCCTGCTGCTGGTCGACGACGAGCCGCGCCTGCTTGCCTCGCTCTACGAACTGCTGCGCGGCCGCGGCTACCACCTCACCACCGCCAGTTCGGGCAGCGAAGCGATCGCCCACCTGTCGTCGCTGCACTTCGACCTGGTGCTGCTGGACCTGCGCCTGCCCGACATCGGCGGCCACGAGATCATGGACTTCATCAACGCGCGCGGCATCGATGCCGACGTGATCGTGATGAGCGGGGAAGTGGGCATCGACGCGGCCATCGGCGCCCTCAAGCGCGGCGCCTACGACTACCTGCGCAAGCCCTACGCGCGCGAAGAACTGCTGAAGACCGTCGATAATGCGTTGAAACAGCGGCAGTTGGCGAACATGAACGCGCACATCGCCAACCAGCTGGAAAACTCGGAAAAGATGTACCGCTACCTGGTCGACAGTTCGCCGGACATCATCTATACGCTGAACCACGAAGGCCGCTTCACCTTCGTGAACGACCGCGCGTACCAGCTGCTGGGTTTCTCGCGCGATGAACTGATCGGCAAGCACTACTCGATCCTGGTGCACGACGAAGACCTGGAACGCGCACGCTACGTGTTCAACGAGCGCCGCGTCGACGAACGCGCCTCGCGCAACGTCGAGCTGCGTTTGAAGTGCCGGGGCGCCCGGAGCAACGCCGGCGACCGCACCTTCAGCAACACCCTGATGACGATCTCGCTGAACTCGATCGGCATGCACGTGCCCGACCAGGACGTCAAGAAACTCGAATTCTTCGGCACCTATGGCGTGGCGCGCGACATCACCGACCGCAAGCGCGCGGAAGAGGTGATCTCCTACCAGGCCTACCACGACATCCTGACCGACCTGCCGAACCGCATCCTGTTCAAGGACCGCCTCGGCCTGGCCGTGATCCAGGCCAAGCGCAAGCAGACGGAATTGGCGGTGATGTTCATCGACCTGGACCGCTTCAAGCTCGTCAACGACACGCTCGGCCACGTGAAGGGCGACGAACTGCTGCAGCAGGCCGCGGTGCGTTTGAAGGAATGCCTGCGCAAGGGTGACACCCTGGCGCGCCAGGGCGGCGACGAATTCACCATCGTGCTGCCGGAGCTGCGCGACCGCGACGACGCGCGCATGGTGGCCGACAAGTTCCTGGAAAGCCTGCACCGTCCCTTCGACCTCGATGGCCACGAAGTGCACATCTCGGCCTCGATCGGCATTGCCATCTACCCGGGCGACGGCGAATCGATCGATGAGCTGCTGCGCCACGCCGACATCGCGATGTACCAGGTCAAGGCGCTGGGCAAGAACGGCCACAGCTTCTACCACGACTCGATGCTCGACGTGTCGCACCAGAAGATCGCGCTGGAGCAGGCGCTGCGCCGCGCACTCGAGCACAACGAGCTGGAGATGTACTACCAGCCGCAGCTCGACGCCGCCACCGGCCGCATCGTGGGTGCCGAGGCGCTGATGCGCTGGAACCACCCGACCCGCGGCCTGCTGTCGGCCGGCGAATTTTTACCGTTCGCCGAGGAGAACGGCCTGATGCTGCCGATCTCGGACTGGATGATCGGCGCCCTGTGCCGCGACATGCTGCAATGGAACCTGGCCAGCGGCCAGGCGGTACGGCTGTCGCTGAATTTGTCGCCGCAATACCTGGACCGCGGCGACTTCTTCGAGAAGATGCGCGGCGCCCTGGTGCGCTACGGGATTTCGCCGAGCCAGATCGAGGTCGAGATCACCGAGAACATCTGCATCCGCAACCCGCAGTACGCGATCGAGCAGCTGAACAAGCTGTGCCAGCTGGGCGTGTCGGTGGCGATCGACGACTTCGGCACCGGCTATTCGTCGCTCTCTTACCTGCACCGCTTCCCGATCCACACGATGAAGATCGACCAGTCGTTCGTGAAGGAGATCCACGACGAGAACGGGCATTATCCTGTGATCCTGGCGATCATCTCGATCGCGCGCGGGCTCGGGCTGCACCTGATCGCCGAAGGCGTCGAGACCGAGGTGCAGGCCAACTACCTGAAGGCGAACGGCTGCGAGACCATGCAGGGCTATTTGTTCTACCGCCCGATCTCGCTGTCGAACTTCATTGGCGTGTTGCGTGCGCAGGCACCGGGCGCGCCTGCGATCCCGGCGCCGGCGATGCGTGCCGTTCGCGCCTGACGCCGGACCGCCATCCACTCATGAACGCCACCGCCCCCGCCCAGGAACGCCACACGGCCGAATTCCTGCGCGTGAAGGGCCTGGCCGAGCGCGGCGTCGCCAGTGCCCAGCACAGCCTGGGCTTCATGTACGTGAACGGCCAGGGCGTGCCGCAGGACTACGGGCTGGCAGTCTCCTGGTACCGCCTGGCGGCTGCCGCCGGCCTCGAACAGGCCCAGTACAACCTCGGCGTGATGTACCAGAAGGGACAGGGCGTGGTCCAGGACCACGAACAGGCCCTGTACTGGTATGGCTGCGCCGCCGAGCAGGGTTACGCGCCGGCCCAGTACAACCTGGGCTGGCTGTACGCGAAAGGGCAGGGCACCGCCGCCGACGTGCACAAGGCCCTGCACTGGTTCAGCCAGGCCGCCGAGCAGGGCGATACCGGCGCCCAGCACAACCTGGGCCTGATGTACGAAGGCGGCAAGGGCATCGCCCCGGACCCGGACGCGGCATGGATGTGGTACCGGCGCGCGGCCGAAGGCGGTTACGTGCGCGCCCAGTTCGCGCTCGCGCTGCGCTACGACAGCGGCCAGGCGGGTTCGGGAACGGATCGCGATCCGGCCCAGGCGTTAACCTGGATGCGCCGCGCGGCGGAAGGCGGCCATGCGCCGGCCCAGTTCAATCTCGGCCTGCGCTACGACAAGGGGCAGGACGTGCAGCAGGACAGTGCCCAGGCGGTGCTGTGGTACACGCGCGCCGCCGAGCAGGGCCACCTGAGCTCCCAGTTCAACCTGGCGCTGGTCTTCGACAGCGGCCATGGCCTGCCGCGCGACGAAGAAGCGGCGCTGAAGTGGTACAGGCGCGCGGCCGAAGGCGGCCATGCCGGCGCCCAGGACAACCTCGGCCTGCGCTACGAACACGGCCAGGGCGTGGCGCACGACGCCGGGTTGGCCGCGCACTGGTACCTGAAGGCGGCGGAGCAGGGCTTGCCGGCGGCGCAGTACCACCTCGGCCAGCTGTTCGATGCGGGGCAGGGCGTGGAACGCGATCCGGCCCAGGCAGCGGGCTGGTTCCTGAAGGCCGCCGAGCAGGGCCACCTGCGCGCCCAGTTCGACCTCGGCCTGCGCTTCGAGGCCGGCAACGGCGTGCCGCAGGATGCGGCGCGCGCCCTCGACTGGTACCGGCGCGCCGCCGCGCAAGGCTATGCGCCGGCCCAGCACATGGTCGGCGTTTTGCTCGAGCGCGACGAACAGGGCGACCCGCGCGAGGCGACCGAGTGGTACCGCAAGGCCGCCGAGCAGGGCCACGCGCTGGCCCAGTTCGCGCTGGCGCTGCGCTACGACAGCGCCCACGGCGTCGAGCGCGACTACGAGGCCGCCCACTTCTGGTACCTGTGCGCCGCGCGCCAAGGCCATGCGCGCGCCCAGTTCAACCTCGGCGTGATGGCCGCCGCCGGCCAGGGTACCGAGCGCGATCCGGTGCAGGCATATGGCTGGCTGCACCGCGCGGCTTCCGGCGGCATCCCCGCTGCGGCGCCCTACCTGAAGCGCATCGCGGCGCGCATGGCGCCGCCGCAGCTGGCGCAGGCCCAAGTGCTGACCGAAGGCGCATAAACGTTCCGTTCCTTACCCGCCGCGCATTAGAATACCGGCCACAACACACCACCGTTCCCGGAGACCCATGAACAAGAAGCTTCTTGCCGCGCTGGCGCTCGCCTTTGCCGGCAGCGCATTGCACGCCGCCCCTGCCACCCCTGCCGCCGCATCTTCGGCAACTGCCGTCAAAGCCGCGCCTTTCGACCGCGCCGCCTACGCCATCAACTACAAGAAGTTCGTGCTGCAGAACGGCCTGACCCTGATCGTGCATGAAGACCACAGCGTGCCCGTGGTCGGCGTGAACATGTGGTACCACGTCGGTTCGCGCAACGAGAAACGCGGCAAGACCGGCTTCGCCCACCTGTTCGAGCACTTCTTCTTCAACGGTTCCGAGAACTACCCGCACGGCTTCCGCGAAGCGATGGACGACCTCGGCGCCAACAACCGCAACGGCACCACCAACACCGACCGCACCAACTTCTTCGAAGACGTGCCGGTGTCGGCGCTGG
>DAMABW010000035.1:0-19566 GCA_031999925.1 Massilia sp.
CACGGTCTATCCGACCGGAGACAAGCACAAGCTGGTGATCACCGAGAACGCCGGCGTGATGACGCCCGAGCAGGTCGAGCAGCGCCTGGCTGAACTGGCCGAACTCAAGATCCACCCGCGCGACCAGATCGAGAACCGTACCGTGGTGGCCGAGGCCGACCGCCTGTACCAGGAACTGCTGGGCGACGCGCGCGAATACCTGGCCCAGCACATCGCCGCCTTCCAGTCCGTGCTCGAACAGCAGGACCAGCAAGCCGCGCGCCGCGCCCGCGAAACGCTGCAGAAGGTGCTGGCCGACCTCGACCGCGGCGGCCTCGAATGAGTGCCTGGGACGTTCTCGGCATCGATCCCACGCCGGATCTGCGTGCGATCAAGCGCGCCTATGGCCGCAAGCTGAAAGTCACGCGGCCGGAGGACGATGCCGAAGGCTTCCAGGAGCTGAACGACGCCTACCAGGCGGCGCTGCAGATGGCGCCTTACCTGGACAGCGACGAGAAGCAGGCCGAGCCGGAGGTGCTGGTCGCGCAGGCGCCGGCGCAATTCCATGAACCGGCGCCGGCGCCTGCACGGACGCAGGCACCAACATTCATGCCGCTGCAGGAAGGGGCGCCCGAAGAAACGCAGGCCGACCTCGAACCCGCCTGGGAACGCCCGGTCGCCGCCTTGCGCGAAGAAGCCTGGGAACGCCCGGTGCCGCTGCTGCGCGAGGTTCCGGACGAACACGCCCTGCGCCTGGCGCGCCAGAAGGAGCGCGAACAGGCACGCGCCGCCGCCCAGGCCGCGAGCGAAGCCGCCTTTGCGCTGGCCGGGCAGTTGTGGGCAGGCTTCCTGGAGCGGGCCGCCGTCTCGCCCAAGTACCAGCTCAGCCTGATCCTCGAGGGCGACGACATGCTGAATCTCGAAGTGCGCGAGCATTTCGAGCTGTTCGCCATCCAGTACTGCGCCGGCGCCGCCTGCAGCGACGAACTGCGCGAAGCCATCGTCGCCGTCTTCGGCTGGGAAGAGGACGACGCCTTTGTGCAGCGCCGCCTGCCCGAAGCCGCCGGCGAAGCCATGGCGCGCCTGCGCGCCGGGCGCGACTACCTGCAACTGCAGCAGCGCGCCAGCAGCGAACCGGCGATCGCCGCCCTGCTTGCCGACAGCGCAGGACGCCGTTTCGGCCGCACCCTCAGGAGCGGCTTCACGCGCCAGATGCAGCAGCAGACCGCGCTGATCCGCGAATACCAGCGCGAACTGCTGTACTTCAAGCTGAACCTCGATGTGTTCGGGGAATGGGAAAAACGCGTCGCGGGCCGTCGCTATTTCCTCGAGACGGCGCTGTGGTCGCTTGCCGTGGGCCTGTTCGGCCTGAACCTGCTGGCCGATTACCTCGTGAAATCGTCGGGCCTGGACGTCGATCCGAACCTGCGCATCGCGCTGTGCGTGGCGCTGGCGCTCGCGGGCGGCGCCGCCTGGACGCTGTACCAGCCGCTGACCAAACTGCAGGGTGGCGACCGCGGCGCCTGGCTGCTCTACGAAGTGCGCTATCGGCCCGACGTACAGCTGGGCTGGATACCGGTGTATGCACTCCTGTCGGCCTTCATGGTCCTGTATGAACCGCAGACTGCCGGTGCCTGGCTGTTTCGGGTGGCGCTGCTGGCCTGCGCGCTGGTCGCCGGCTTCGCCAATTCGGTCATGCTGGAAAAAGTCCATTATGTGTTCGGCGCCCTCGCCGCCTGTCTGTTCGGCAGCATCATGGCCAGCCGCTATTTTTCCAGCTATGGCTACGTCACCTGCATGGCCAGCGCCTTCTGCGCCATGCAGCTGCTGTACCGCGGCGGCGCCGACCTGTGGAGCCGGATGCCGGACAAGGCGCACCTGCTCCTGCCGCTGCGCTGCGCTTGGCTGGCCGGAACGATGGCCATCGTGCTCGGCGCGGAAGGCTCGCCGCTGCCCCTGCCCCTGCATGCCGCACTGTGCTGGCTGTGGGTGCTGGGCGGCATGCTGCTGTCGAACCCGACCATTCACTATTTCGCGGCGGCGGTCGGCGGCCTCGTCTTCATGTTCGGCCTGAGCACGGTGCAGCCCTTGTCGCCGGCACTGAAAACCCAGCCGCTGTCCCTGCTCGTCACACCCCTCTTTGGTGTTGCCATCTTCATGATCGTGAACATGATCCGCACTAAAAAGAATCAACATCCATTTTCGTAAGTACCATGTCTACTCAAGCAAATCTGTTCGAACAAGCCAGCGAAGCGCTCGACGACGTCGAATCGCTGACCCTGTCCACCTTCGCCGAGCGCGCCTACCTCGACTACGCCGTGTCGGTGGTCAAGGGCCGCGCCCTGCCCGACGTGTCCGACGGCCAGAAGCCGGTCCAGCGCCGCATCCTGTACGCGATGAACGAACTGGGCCTGGGCGCCACCGCCAAGCCGCGCAAGTGCGCGGCCGTGGTCGGCGACGTGCTCGGTAAACTGCACCCGCACGGCGACCAGTCGGTATACGACGCGCTGGTGCGCATGGCGCAGGACTTCTCGCTGCGCTACCCGCTGATCGACGGCCAGGGCAATTTCGGCTCGCGCGACGGCGACGGCGCCGCGGCGATGCGCTACACCGAAGCCCGTTTAACCCCGATCTCGCGCCTGCTGCTGGATGAAATCGACATGGGCACGGTCGACTTCCAGCCGAACTACGACGGCACGACGAACGAGCCGCGTGCCCTGCCGGCGCGCCTGCCGATGGTGCTGCTGAATGGCGCCTCCGGCATTGCGGTCGGCCTGGCTACCGAAATCCCGTCGCACAACCTGCGCGAAGTGGCCGATGCGGCGGTTGCCATGATCCGCAACCCGAAGATCTCGAACGCCGAGCTGATGACCATCATCCCGGGCCCGGACTTCCCGGGCGGCGGCCAGATCATCACCCCTGCCTCGCAGATCGCCGACATGTACGCCACCGGCCGCGGCTCGATGAAGGTGCGTGCGCGCTGGAAGATCGAAGAGCTGGCGCGTGGCCAGTGGCAGGCGGTGGTCACCGAACTACCGCCGGGTACCTCAGCCGCCAAGGTGCAGCAGGAAATCGAAGAGCTGACCAACCCGAAGGTCAAGCTGGGCAAGAAGACGCTGACGCCGGAACAGATCGCGCTGAAGCAGACGATCCTGAATTCGCTCGACACCATGCGCGACGAATCCGGCCGCGAAGCGCCGGTACGCCTGGTGTTCGAGCCGAAGTCGAAGAACCAGGACCAGAACGAGTTCATGCTGCTGCTGCTGGCGCACACCTCGCTGGAAACCTCGAGTGCGATCAACCTGGTGATGATCGGCGGCGACGGCCGTCCGCGCCAGAAGGGCCTGAACGACATCCTGCAGGAGTGGATCGACTTCCGTTTCGTGACCGTGCGCCGCCGCACCGAGTTCAGGCTGGGCAAGGTCAACGACCGCATCCACATCCTGGAAGGCCGCGAGATCGTCCTGCTGAACATCGACGAGGTGATTGCCATCATCCGTAACTCGGACGATCCGAAGGCGGCCCTGATCGAGCGCTTCAAGCTGTCGGAACGCCAGGCCGAGGACATCCTGGAAATCCGCCTGCGCCAGCTGGCGCGCCTGGAAGCGATCAAGATCGAGCAGGAGCTGGCCCAACTGCGCGGCGAAAAGGACAAGCTGGAAGACATCCTGGCCAATCCGTCGACCATGAAGCGCACCATCATCCGCGAGATCGAAGCGGATGCGAAGCAGTTCGGCGATGCGCGCCGCACCGTGATCGAGGAAGCGCAGCGCGCCGTGGCCGAGCAGAAGGTCATCGACGAGCCGGTGACAGTGATCATTTCCGAAAAAGGCTGGGTGCGCGCGCGTACCGGCATCGGGCACGATGCAACCCAGTTCACCTTCAAGCCGGGCGACTCGCTGGGCAGCGCCTTCGAGTGCCGCACGGTGGACACCCTGCTGGGCATCGGCGACAACGGCAAGGTGTATTCGGTGCCGGTGGCGGCCCTGCCTGGGGCGCGCGGGGACGGTGTGCCGATCACCACGCTGGTCGATCTGTCGGGCGGCGTGCGCATCCTACATTACTTCGCGGGCACTGCCGAAACGCGTTTGCTGATCTCGACCTCGAACGGTTTCGGCTTCATCACCAAGGCCGGCGACATGATCAGCCGCCTGAAGGGCGGCAAGTCCTTCATCACGCTCGACGACAAGGCCGTGCCGCTGGCGCCGCGCGTGATTTCGGATGCCGCCGGTGCGGTGGCCTGCTTGTCGGAAAAGGGCCGCGTGCTGGTGTTCGGCATCGACGAGATGAAGGTGCTGACCAATGGCGGGCGTGGCGTGATCCTGATGGAACTGGAGCCGAAGGAAACGCTGCTGGCGGTGCAGCCGATCAGCCAGAAGGGCGTGAACGTGATCGGAACCTGGGCGGGATCGAAGCCGCGCGTGGTGGAGCTGTACGCGTCGGGACTGGAGCCGCACTTCGGCAAGCGCGCGAAGAAGGGCAAGCCATTGTCGGCGAAGCTGAAGGCGACGGATCTGGCGATGCGGGCGACCGGCGAGTAATCGTTTGACCGTAGCGTGAATGGACAAAGCCGGCAGATGCCGGCTTTGTTGTTTGTGGCTTGTACGCGTTGCGGCCGTGTTTGGGTTGTCGATTGCGGAGCCGTCGTACCGCGTGGACACAGGTGTCCACCCTACAACGGCGGGTCTCGTAGGGTGGACACCTGTGTCCACGCTGTCGTACCCATCCGGATTCGCGAACGGTACGAACATCGATAAACCACCGACACAACGAACAATGCCGGCATCACGCCGGCATTGTTATGCACCCATCAGCGCATTAGTGCTTGGCAGCAGCCTTGTGCACGTCGGCAGTCGCTTCAGCGCGTACCTGTTCGGTCTTGGCAGCAGCAGTCGCACGATCGGCAGCAGCATCAACCTGCTTCTTCAGCGACTTTTCGTCGGCCTTGATCATGGTCTTTTCGGCCTTCAGGTTCGCTTCCGAGACTTTTTCCTCGGCCTTGGCCACAGCCTTGGCGCGGTCTTCCGGGTCAGCCTTGGTGACTTTCTCGGCTGCGTCGGCGTGGGCCTTCACGGCCTTGGCGTGGGCCTTGGCTTTTTTCTCTTGTGCGTCGGCGACAGCCTTAGTGGCTTTCTCGTCGGCCTTGGCAGCAGCCTTGGCTTCTTTCGCTTCGGCCTTGGCGACGTCGGCTTCAGCCTTGGCTTCGGCTTTCACGACGGCTTCGGTGTTGGCCGAGTTGACGGTGGTCTGGGCGTAAGCGGAGGTAGCGAAAACGCCGGCGATCAGGGTTGCGAGCAGCTTGTTCATGGTATGTCCTTTCGGTTTTATGGTGGGGTGCAGGTCTGTGCCTGCGTTTGTATTTTGTTAAGTACAGGTCCAGAATATGCCTCCCGCATCGGAAGTTCTGTTCGCCACCACACACACTACTGCTGAGTTGAAACAAGGTGTTTCAGCGCCCTGCCGGCCCCGCGTACAGGTCGATGATGTCGACGATCCCGTCCTGGCAGACCGGGCAGAACTGCTCGCTGCGGTCGAACATGATGCACTGCATCGCCGGCCGGTAATACCCTGTCGCTTCATAGTTCGCCCCCTCGAATGCTCCTATGGCGTGGCGGTATGGCTGCTTCTCGAACAGCGTTTTTGTGCGCGCCAGATCCTCGCGGAACAGCGCGTCCATTTCGGTTTCCGGACGGTTGTTTTCACGCAGTTGGGCACGCTTTTTCTGGTACGCCCGCGACGCGTTTTCGTACGTGTTTTTCGGCCAGGGCGTCGGCAAAGGCGTACCCGCTGTTACATGTTGTTTCCATTTGAGCTTGGCTGGATCGCGCAGTGCGGTCACGTTCGGCTCCCACGGTTCGGTGCGCACGTCGCTAGCCTGGTAAGCCACCGGCGAGGTGTAGTACTCGTCGGCGAGGCCCGCGAAATGGTGGCCGAACTCGTGCACGAACAAGTAGTTGGCCCAGGCGTTGCCCGCCGCCGCCGTGCTGAACTGGCCAAAGATGCCGCCACCGCCATAGGTCTCGTTGTTGACCAGGATTTCAATGAACTCATAGGGTGCGTGCTGGGCGATGTCGCGCAGTGCCCGGTTGTCGAGCGTGAGCACATAGCGCTCGCTGCCGAAGATGTCGTAGCGCGTGCCGAGCGGCGACGCGTGGTGCACGCCGGTCGAGGGCCGCGAGATGCCCGACTCCCCGGTCGGCACCGTCATCGCCCACACGTTGAAGTCGTTCGCGCGTTCCTTGAACGGCGACACCGTGAACAGGTGCTGCGACAGGCGGCGCGCGTCGGCCTCGAACTTCTTCATGTCGTCAGCCGTGTAGCCGTCGCCCAGGATCAGCAGGTCCACCTTTTGCGGCGACGGACCGCTGACGTGAATCGGGATCGGTTTCGCCGGCGCCGGCGGCTGCTGTTTCACGACGTCAGGCGCTGTCGGGTCGACTTCCACGCTCCAGGCCACCGAGAAGGCATTGCGTTCGTCGCGCTTCAGGATGCGCACGCGCACCGGCTTGTCGAACTGCGGAAAGCGCACCGACTCGCTGAAGCTGCGGCTCAGCTTGTTTGCTTCCTCGGTTGTGCGCCACTCGCCGAACACGGTCGAGAAGCCGCGCGAATACAGCAGGTCGCCGGTCTTCGCATCGACCACCTCGACGCGGTTCTGGCCGCGGTTGGTCTCGTCGAAATTCTTCGTCATGTCGCCCGCCCAGGGCAGCGGTTCGATCAGCACGCGCTCGATGGCATAGCTGTCGGACAGGGCGTTGCCGCTGTGGGTGTAGTCGAGGCGGACAGTGGCGGGCTGAACTGCAAAGGCGGCGCCGGAGACGAGCACCAGGGCGGCGGCAAGGAAGCGGAACATGCGGTTTCCTGTGAGGTGGGAAAACATGCATTGTAAGCCTGTGCATGACGAGCAGAGGTCGCCGCTCGCCATGCGGTAAGCACGCTAATCGAGCGTCATATGCGGATCGCCAGGCAACAGGGTCGCTCCGCAGCTGGTCTTGTGGCCCTCGTACGCTACTGGTACGCCGCTGACTGTATGGCGGGCGGCTCCTTCCACGATCGTGCCTGGGCCATGGATTGGGCAAGTCGTCTTATCGCCGACACAGGCGACCGCAATGCCGCCTATCGTAAAGTGTGTAGCAGCGACACTCACGACCTTCCCGCCATGGCTGGTGAGATCGTTCAAGCGGATAATTTTTGGCATGCGTGCTCCCTGTTACTGATAAGCGCCAGGATCGACGGCCGGGGTACCCCGGTGCGCAAAGACGTCGCCTCCATTCGGATGTTTCTGGTTTTTACGCTGCTCGTCGGAAGGCGGGCTGATGAGGATGATCGAGGCCTCGTCCGGGCTGCGCATATTGATTGCCGCGCTGACACCGCCGTCGCGGTAGCTGCCCATGACACCAATACCCATCTGCACGAACAGGGTTGCCGCGCCAGTATTGCCGAGGCGTTTGTCGGTATCGATGAACTGGCTCGACTTGGCGCTGTCGATCTCGGTGCCACCTGTTGCCGCTTGTGCGTCCAGTACGCCGTGCAGGGCAATCAGCTGATCGGTATTGTTGTTCGTGGCGGCAATCACGCGAGCGGGAGAGGTGGCACGCTGGGCTTCAGGCAGGGTCTGGAGTGCGGCTTGCCAGCCTGCTTGTAGCAGTTTCTGGCGATCGGCACGACGGGTGACCGGTTTGCCCTGTTCGTCGGTGAAGCGTACGAAAGTTGGACGATGAATGTAGCCGAGGGTGGGCAGGCGGTCGAACACTTTCAACTGCTCGCGATTCCAGGGGATCGGGAACCAAGGAGTGGGTTTCCATTCCTTTGGCGGGTAGTGGGCGAAGGGGTTGAGCTTGCCCAATACGCCGGGAACACCGGTGCCGCGTATGTCGGGACGCTGGGCAAAGGCGGCGGTGGCTTCGAGCCACTCGCTGATGAGAGGTTGGCGTTCAAGACCTCCATGAAGTTCTTGCCGCGTCATGTCGGAACCAACTTGTGTAGGCGTTAACAGCGCTTTCTTGCGGTCCGAGTTTGGAACTGTAATACGCAAGTTGCCGTACATCCAGCGAAATTCTTTTTGCAGGAATTCGTTGTCTGGATCGTCCCAGACAAATGGCCGTACCGGATCGACCCGCTCGCGACGGGCGAGCACCAACAGCGCCGACGCATCGGGCATTTCCGGGATGTAGTGTCCGTCTTTTAGCAATGCGGGAGTGCCGGGAGGGCGGTTGTCATCGCGGGTTCCCATACTGTCTTCGGAATTCAGAACAACATAGGGCACATCCGGATTGGCATCGAAAAAGGCAAAGACGTCTTCGATGATGCGGTCAGGCTGCTCCTCGAAACGGCGCGGGCCGACGACAAACAAGTGCCACGCCATGCCGGAAACGATCGCTCCTCCGGCAAGTCCGGGCAAGGGCCTCTCTGGTCTGTCGCTCCACTGCGGATCGAGGTTAGGGGGCGCTGCATTGAACACCGGTACCCCATAATACATTGGCGTAAACTGCGCCCCATTTTCAAGCGAATCGCCGCCACGCCCTCCGCCCGTACCATTTTTATCGCGTGCGGTCCAATCGTATTTTTTCGGATCCTGCTCGCGAATCGTTGCAGCATGATTTCCGGTTTGCAATGCCGCCCACAGCTTCCCTTGCCGGTATTTATCCAAGGTGACGCCCAGCCCGATCACTTCAAGTACATACTCACGTTTTTGCTGCTCGGTTTGCGCTACCTGCATTTGATGAGAAACCGAGTTCTGCTGTTTGTCTGCATTGTTCTTCGACGCTTTGACCCAATGCGTTCCAAACAGTGCCGCGACGAGAACCGTTGGCCCGATAACCCACCATAACATGCGATTGCCCATTGTCTGCTCCTGTATGGTTAAGCTTTCTGGTTCAATGACTGTCATCGTAAATGCCGCCCACACCGGAATGAGAATGACAAGGACGAGGAAAACGCCGATGACATATTTCGCAGGATGCATCCGTGTTGTATAGCCCTGGTTTTTCATCTCGTTCCTTTCGCTCCGCTGTTTGCTTTGACGGGCGCTGGTAGCGGCACAACGACTCGGTCTCCTGCCATCGTTTCGCATACGACAAGGCTCGGCAAACCTGTATGCAAGGCTGGAACACAGGACGGTAGCGTACCGGTGCTGTAGTACACGGCATTCCCCTCGATGAGTTCTTTCCGCTCCGCTCGCTCAACGGACCAATACGCTCCGTAATCTTTCAAAAAAATTTCCCATTGCAGAATGGATGGCCGTTTTGCAGTCAACTCTTTTTGCAAACGCCAATCGGCTACAGCACATAAATACGCATAAAACTTAGGATCACTCGACGCCAGCCCACCACCAATGGAAAGGTCATACGCCGTCACATTGCGATGATTCTTCGCGCTGCCGAAAATCGAACCGTGGAAGGATTTGGGACTGACCTCGTGTTGCCAACGCTTGCGTGCCTCGTCCGGACTTTCCTGAATCAGCGCGAAGACCTTCCCATTTGGATAGCGCATCGCCGTCAAGACTTTGCGCTGTCCGTTCGCGGGTAATTGATCGAGCTTGTTGTCCTTGTTATGCCGCGCTTCGATCTGCAAGCACTCGACCTTCGACAGTGCCTGCGCCATTTTCGGTCGCTGCCCAGTCTGTGATGGATCGGCGCATTCCACTTTCTTGACATTCAGTCCCTTGCCACTGGTGATGGCAATCGCCGCATCGATCGGATCGACTTCTTCGACCGGCCCCTAATCCTCCCGGGCGACACGCGCCTGGATCGAATCGGCCGGAATGTTCTGCGGATCGATCTGTCCAGTGCCGCGCAAATCCGCCAGCGCCGGTATGCGCAAGGCCTCGCCAGTGATGCTGCGCAGCCCCTCGCGTTTATCTGCCTCGGAATTCATGAAGTCCAGCATGCCTGGCTTTCTCGGCCAGGTGATTTCCTTGTGGTTCTCTCGCAGGAATCGATTTGCATCAGCCACGTGCGCATGGTCGTCTTCGCCTTTGAGGCGCAAGGCAAAATCATGTGGCGGTTGACCGACTAGTACCGGACCAACAGCCTTCTTCGCAGGGTCGAGACGCTGTTTGCCGGTGAATACCCGCTGATGGAAACCACGCCCTAATTCAGCAAGAGGCTTGCGGCTTTGCTTTTCCGTGCGGTAGCCGGCTGACGATGCGGTGCCCGACATGGCGCGTATATCTCCTCGTGGCATGGAAGTAAGGGTCGTCCCATCCATGAAGTCCGGCACGCCTTGCCAGCCAATGCCTTTCATATTGTCCAGCGCCACAGTCATGTCTTCGGGGCAGAAATAGAGGTAGACCTTACCGCGATTATCCCGGTCTGCACCTGCGCTCCATTTCGCCCCGACGATGCCATGGAATTGTCCGTGGTCGGATAGTGCCGTCAGCGCTGGCGTCGTATGTTTCTTGGCAGCGACGCCTTGTACGATATTTACCAGCGTAGTCAGCCTTGCATCGAAAGTCTGGCGTGATCTCAACACGCCGTAACGACCCTCCATTGCAGCATCCGTCCCGCTTTTGAATGTTTCCGACGTGTCGACCAGAATCCCGGCGTCTTCTTCAAGGCTGTATGGCGGATGGGTCAGGATCAGCGTATCGGCCGGCCGTTTTCCGTCCTGAAGCAAGAAAGCCTGTGCTAGCAAGCTGATCAGGCAGCCCTGGCTGTGCGCCACAATATTGACGGCTTCATTCGCGTCGTAGTCGCGAATCATCGCAACCAGGGCCGCAAGCCGCTTCGCAGCCAGGACCATATACATGCGCCCTGGCGCGCTCAACACAGGTCGTACCGGATCACCGCCTACATCTGCGGGCGAACATATTCCCCGGTTCCACATGTCAGGCAAGGTGCTCGTCGCGTTGGCGAAGGGCCCCCCGCCTTTCGATAAATCCTTGTCCAGGCGGTTACCGAAACGGTCGGTACGTTGCCCGTTTTTTGTCCCGGCCTGGTTGAATACCTCGCGATATCCCCAATAGAATGGGATGACCGGACTATGCGTCCCGTTTGCAAGCGTCCGCTTGAAGAAGACGGCGTCGGGGTCTTCTTCGAGCGCATCCTTGTCCTTGGCAGTCGGCATGCGGTAACTGCCAGGCACAAAACGTCCCGGCTTTCCGTGCAGGCGCATATCGAGTCCGGCACACAGTCCCTCTTCGACCGAACCAAAACCTGTCCCGACATCGTTCACGCCGTGAATCACGATGACGTTGCACGGCAAGTCCGGTTTGACGTCCACCTTTTTGTCTGACTTGCGTTCGCATTGCAGTACGCTCGCGTCCTGCCCGATGCAATAGGGTTCCCGTGGATACAGCATGCAGCGCCTCCTTATTGTTCGTCAGTCAAAATTCGGATGTTCGCGATATGCATCGCGTCGCGCTCCAGCAACTCTGTCTTGCCGGCGGCATCGCTGATTCCCTTGAACGTGCTGCCATCGCTCATCTCGATCTCGAAGCGGCGATTCGCAGCAGGCACCGCATCCTCGTCATGGGCGCCATACTTCAGGATGAATTTCTGGTCGGGAACGCCGTTCTCGAACGTCGGCAACTCGGCTGCCATTGTTGCTGGGCCATCGAGGGGAAAATTTGCCGCATGTAGCTTGATGTCGCCTTTGGTACCAAGCGAAATGCCGCCACCAACCTTGATGAAGGAGCCGTCTTCTGCAACGATATGAATTTCCTTCGCCATCAGCACCACCTTGCCGTCAGTGGCCGTGACACTGACGTTTTTGGCGGAATTGACTTCCGTATCATCGTGCTGACTCTGCAGCAGGAACTTGCCGTGGTGCGCAATCGCCTTGATACCGTTATGGTGCGAGAACAGGGAGATGCCCTGCCCCGCATTCAGGTTGAAACGCTGACCAGCAGTCAGCTGGATATGCTGCTGCGCCACCGTGTCGACATTGGACCCGGCAAAACTGACCAGCGCCTTCGCCGTAGCAAAGCTGATCCCGTCGGGCGCACCGGCGGCGATCATCGCACTGCCAGCGGCCTGACCTTCGGGTGCGGTATTGCTGCCGTCTTCCCATTGGTTCAACTGCGACTTGAGTTCGGCGAGTGGCTTGCCATCGAGCGGCAGTGCCTGATGCTCTGCCGCATAGCTTCCCAGGCTTTGGCATTGTTCAAGGCATTGCTCCATCAACGACAGGAATTCGGCACGGGCCAGCTGGTTATCGACTGCATTCAGGCGTTTCCATGCAGTCAGCAGTAAACCTTTAGCGGCGCGTACCGCAACGTGTTCATCGCTGCGCAATTCCGCGCCTTCACCACGAGGTTCAGCTTCGCCATCACGGCGCGGATGGCGCAAGTGCCCGAGGTTGAGCTGACTGTGCCCATGTTCGCTCGCCAGCTGGGCACTGATCTGACCCGGCGTATCGTCCATGCGTAGCTGGTTGTACCTCTGGCCTTTTATCTCGCGACTCTTGATCCCGGAAAGGAAGCGGTTACCCGGCAGCTTGCCGGAATGGCTGAAATCGGGTGGCGGCGTCCGTCCGCCATGGACGCGTCCCGTGATCACGGGCTTGTCCGGATCGCCGCCAAGGAAAGTCACCAGGCATTCGTCCCCGTCACGCGGCAGCGAGATCGCGCCGGTGTGGTCCCCCGCCCAGGAACTGGCAACACGCACCCAGGCCGAATCGGTGTCGCTGTCCGATGCTCCCACTCCCTGGGCGTGTTCGTGGTCGCCGGGACGGCACGCAGGAAAACGTACTTTCACCCGGCCATGCTGATCGCAATGGACTTCTTCTTCGCCAGGCGTGACGACGATCACGCTTTGCATTTGTGCGGTCGGTACGTCGGCACCCGGATCGAACGCGGGCACGATAGGAATGCCGCGCCGCACGCAGCTGAACCGGTTGGTATAGCGCGCTCCTCGCTCGGCGCTTGCGCACTCGAGTCCATCGTCGGGTGCGCACCATTTGTTCAACGCAAACAGGCGGGTGATCCGGTCATTCAGTGCTTTCGGTAGGTTGTTTTCTGCATCGATACGTAATCCCGTAATCACGAATTCGCGATCTTCGGCGCGGTGCGTATCGATTTCAGCATGGCCCTTGATGGCGATCCACTGTCCGACGCCCAGGTCGCGTACTCCGCTTTCTGCCTCGAAGTATTTAGATTCGTACTCATGCCGCTGCATGCGCAAGGTCGCCAGGGTTCGGAAGTCCGCGCTGCTGTCTCCCGCATGCGGCGTGTCGACCAGATACTCATCAATATTTGATGCAAACCTGCCCCCATAAGCCCCTTGGTCATGTTGACTTGGAATCGCCACCTCGGAACCCGATGACTGCTTGTAGTCCCAGGAGTGACGCGTGACTTGTCCAGCGGTCAGTAAGCGCGATGCGTGCCAGGCTGTGATGCCATCGCGCGCTTCGGTGCCATCGTCGCGGTGGTAACGCACCGTCCCGGCCGTGCTTTGTGCGAGTGCATGCGAATTGTCGAACAGGACCAGCCGATGACCTCGAATGGCATCGCGCGCCGTTGATTCACCCGCCTCGAAGAACCAGGCCAAGCCGCGTCGCTTCCACAAGCGGCGCAGGAATGCGGCGTCCGATTCGTTGTATTGCATGGTGAATTCCCGGATCGGATACGAGGCTGCTGTCAGGAATTTGAAATCGAATGCCCGCGCCAGGACCGGGTTCTTGTACAGCCATTCGCGCAGCAAGGTCCGTGTGATGTCGATCTCGCTGGCCTGTCTGAAAACGCGGGTATTGATGCGCGTCTCCATCAGCGAAAGTGCATCCCGAATAACCAGTTGGTAGGTTGCGAGTCCGCCATCGCTCTCGCCTTCGGCGGCCTGTTCCACGATGCCGCAAATTGAATACAGCTCGCCCCGGTCGGTTACAAATTGCAGTTCTGCTGCCATTGCGATGAAGGTCTTAAGCGGCAGGCCCGCCCGGCCTGCAACGCAGAGCAAGCGGTATTCGAATCCGCCACAGATGTCGGCTTGGCCTTTTACGTGCTTGACCAGCAAGCGGTCGGTAAGTGCCCCTTGTTCGCCCGACAAACGCAGGCGAATGGGCCGGTTCGAGTCGGTGAGCTCTTGGTGCAAAAGTTGAATCTGCTGTGCATGCATAAAGAGTCCATTGGCAGGAATGAGACGCGCCTTCGACGCTAGCGAAGGCGCGAACGAGATACTCGTCTGTCAGTGCAATAGCAGTGACAGAACAAGTACGTTAACCAATGGAATGGTGCAGGAGTGTGAAGGGAAACTATTGACTTGAATCAATGCCATAGGCTTGCGTGCAGCTTCTGTCATAGTCCTGTCGGGTAACCCGTGGGCTTATTTATACTGGTACAAGGGCCGCTTGACGATAATCGGCCGGATATCCAGCCGCACGTTATAGATCGAGTAGTTCTCGGTCGCCGCCGACATATAGCCCACGCTCTCCCCCGTGCGCGAGAACTTGAACTCGAAGCCGAGGTCCGGCTGCACCGAGTTGGCGCTGTCGAGCGTGAGGCCGATGGCTTCCGGCTGGTCGCTGTCGATCAGCTTGCCCATCAAGTCGACTACCGTGCTGTTGCCGAGGATGTCGGCCGAGAACAGCGGCTCGCGGTAATAGGGCCGGGCCGGGTCCAGCCGTCCGTCGGCTTTGTCGGGCGCCGGGGTAAAGGCATGGCTGGCGATGTTGAAGCGGTCGCCGTTGTCGAGGTAACTGAGGCGCACGTTGCTGACGTTGAAGGCGCCTTCCTGCGCATTCGCCGCCGACAGATCGACCACCAGCGCGCCCTTGTAGCCGATCACCTCGACCTCGCGCTGCGGCCCCACCACCATTGCCGTGTTCTCGTCGATGCCCAGGCCCAGCTTGTAGCCTTTCTGCAGCATTGCCGGCAGCATGCGCGCAAAGCGGCCGCGCACCAGCAGGTGCTGGTCGACAAACACGTCGTCGCCGATGAAGCCCAGGCCCGGCGTGATTTCCTGGCCGTCGGTGAGGCCGAGCTTGAGGGTGGCCAGCACCGGCTTCGGGTGGCCGAACATCGAGGAACTCATGATGGCGGCGCCGGCGCTGGTGCCGGCGATCACGCCGCCGCGCCGGTACATGCTCCACAGGGCGTCGAGCACCAGGCTGTTGGCGCCGTCGGGGCGGCGCAGGGCGCGCGTGATGCGGGCCTGGTCGCCGCCGGCAAAATAGGCGCCGCCGGCAGTGCGCACGGCTTCGGCCAATGCGGGATTGTCGGCGGCGGCCTGGTAGTCGGTGCCGGTCAGGCGCACGGCCACCGGGACGAAGAAGGCATTGGCGCCGTAGCGGTTCAAGCGCTCGACCAGGAAGGCGCCGGATTTTTCGGGATTGGCGGAAGCGGAAGCGAAGACGGCAATGCGTGCGCCCTTGCCGCCGGCCAGTTCGACAATGCGCTCCCAGACGGCGGCGTTATCCGGACGCAGCGCCCCGCCGATGATGACCAGCGAGCCCTTCGGCGGGCTTTCCGCGGCGAGAACGGGCTGGCCCGCCAGGCAGGCCATGATGAAGGCGACAACGACGGCGAACCGGACCATGATGCGCTCCTTCTCGAACAGTCAAAGCGTAAGCCTGATTCCAGAAAGACGTCGCCATGTTGCGTTCTCTCAGGAGACGTATATGTTAGGGAAATAGCGTTCCATCAACGTTTCCGGCTTGCCGGGCGCGGTGAAACCGAAGCGTTCGTACAGGCCGTGGGCGTCGCTGGTGGCGAGGGTGAAACGGCGCAGGCGCTGCAGGCTGGGGTGGCGCAGCACGGCCGCGACCAGCTGCTTGCCGTAGCCGTGGCCGCGGTATTCCGGCACCACGAAGACGTCAACCAGGTTGGCGAAGGTGGCGAAGTCGGTGATCACGCGGGCAAAGGCGATTTGCCGCTCGTCCAGGTAGCCGCCGAAGCACAGCGAATTCTCGATGGCGCGCTCGACGACCGGACGCGGAATTCCTACCGCCCAGCTCGACTGCTCGCTGAGGAAGCGGTAGATCATCGAGATATCGAGCTGCGACTGGTCGGTGCTGACCTGGAAACTGGAATCGTTGGTAGTCATCCTGGGGTCATCTGCGAAAAAACCAATTCTAGCGCCGTTTGCCGGAACAATAAGTTCCGATTGCGTTCGCGATTGTGTTTACCTTCAGCGCGCGTCTTCGCTGCTCGGCAGGTAGCGTTCCGGCAGGGCGAGGTGGGCATCTTCCGCGCGCCAGACCAGGTTGGCGATCCACCAGCGCTTGCCGTCGTGTACCAGCTGAATGCTGTTAATGCCGCGCATGAAGGGCTTGGTGTCGTGCGGCGCGCGCAGCAGTTCATAGGTGCTGAACACGTGCACCAGTTGGCCGAAGGTTTCGGTGCGGCGCGCGATTTCGCGTTCATAGAAACCGTTGGCGCTGAAGGTGCTCATGTTGCGGCTGATGTAGTCCTCGACCGTCATCGGACGCAGGGCGAAGCCGCCGCCCTCCTTTGGCGCGATCATCGACAGCCTGGCCTCGGGCACGAACAGCGCGCGCATGCGGTTCCAGTTGCGCGCCGCGCCGGCCGGGCCGGAAATGACTTCGTACAGGGCGGCGACGGTGGAGTCGACCGAGGCGCCGTCGGCTTCCCTAGCGGTGACCGGCTGGGCCGGGGCGGTATGGACCTGTTGCTGCGCCGGCGGCTGGGCCGGCGTTGGCGTCTGCGGCTGGGCCTGGGCGCCGGCGCTTGCGAACAGGGCCGCCAGGGCCAGAGGGAACCATCCTTGCTTCATCTTTTTCTCCGTTGCGTCAGACTGAACATGCGCATGATGGGCGATTTTTGCCGCCTTGTCATCCGGCCCCTGCCCCGACTGCGGCCCGGCGTGGCGGTTTATAATCCGGTAAATCAACCGGAACCTTCCCCATGACTTCACAATTCTCCAAGAAAGCCGAGGCCTGGTCGGCGCGCTTCTCCGAACCCGTCTCCGATCTCGTCAAGCGCTACACCGCGTCCGTGTTCTTCGACAAGCGCCTGGCCCTGTTCGACATCCAGGGTTCGCTCGCCCACGCCGAGATGCTGGCCGCGCAAGGCATCATCAGCAATGAAGACCGCGCGGAAATCGAGCGCGGCATGGCGCAGATCCGCGGCGAGATCGAGGCCGGCAGCTTCGAGTGGCTGCTCGACCTGGAGGATGTGCACCTGAACATCGAGAAGCGCCTGACCGAACTGGTCGGCGACGCCGGCAAGCGTTTGCACACCGGCCGCTCGCGCAACGACCAGGTGGCCACCGATATCCGCCTGTACGTGCGCGCCGCCATCGACGACGTGCTGGCGTTGCTGAACGGCCTGCGCAGCGCGCTGACGGATCTCGCGGAACGCCACTTCGACACCATCATGCCGGGCTTTACGCACCTGCAGGTGGCGCAGCCGATCACCTTCGGCCACCACATGCTGGCCTACGTCGAGATGTTCGGGCGCGATGCAGAGCGCATGCAGGATGCGCGCCGCCGCGTGAACCGACTGCCGCTGGGCGCCGCGGCCCTGGCCGGCACCACCTTCCCGATCGACCGCCTGCGCGTGGCGCGCAATCTCGGCTTCGAGGACGTGTGCCACAACTCGCTCGACGCCGTCTCGGACCGCGACTTCGCGATCGAGTTCACGGCTGCAGCCTCGCTGATCATGATGCACGTCTCGCGCATGTCGGAAGAACTGGTCATGTGGATGAGCCCGCGCATCGGCTTCATCGACATCGCCGACCGCTTCTGCACCGGCTCGTCGATCATGCCGCAAAAGAAGAACCCGGACGTGCCGGAACTGGCGCGCGGCAAGACCGGCCGCGTGTATGGCCATCTGTCCTCGCTGCTGACCCTGATGAAAGGCCAGCCGCTCGCCTACAACAAGGACAACCAGGAAGACAAGGAACCATTGTTCGACACGGTCGACACCGTGCTCGATACGCTGCGCATCTTTACCGACATGGCCGGCGGCATCACCGTCAAGGCGGAGAACATGCGTGCGGCGGCGCTGCAGGGCTATGCCACGGCGACCGACCTGGCCGATTACCTGGTCAAGAAGGGCCTGCCGTTCCGCGATGCGCACGAAGCCGTGGCACATGCGGTGCGTGCCTGCGACGCGGCTGGCGTCGATTTGTCGGAGATGTCGCTGGAGACGCTGCAGGGCTTCTCGCCGCTGATCGAAGACGACGTGTTCGCGGTGCTGACGCTGGAAGGCTCGGTGGCGGCGCGCGATCACGTGGGCGGGACGGCGCCGACTCAGGTGAAAAAAGCGATTGAACGCGTGCGTGGGCAGTTGAAATAAAATTTCACGCAGATACTTCTGCTGAAAGAATATTTCAGCTTGATGGAGGGCGCCGTTGGCGCCCTTTTTCGTTGACCTTTGCGTCCGTACGGTGTGCTCCCCTTGCCCACGCGGCTACGTGCGTGTCGCTTGGACACGTACCGGGAAACGTCGCTCGTACGGTCTCACCGTGCCTCGATCAAAACATCGAATGGGACCGCGACTAGCGGATGCGTCGCGAGCGACACCTCGCTGCCGTCGTACGATTGAGACGCACGTAACCGCGTGGGCACGGGGTGCCCACCCTACGAACGCGACGGCGCCGTAGTCGTTGTGGAGTGATCTCTGCGCCCACGCGATCGAGGTGCGCAATCTTCAGTTGCCGCACGCCCCATTCAATGTCAGCATGCATGCTTGATAACAACATCAACCACACATGGACACCCAGCTCTGGCTGATCTGCTTCCTCACCTTCGTCATCCACCTGATCGGCACCCTGGCCTACTCGGTGCGCATTGCCGGCGTGCGCACGCGCCGCATCGCCGTCTCGTTCGCCCTGTTCAGCATCCTGGTGCTGGTCTCGCGCACCTCGAATTCTTTCCTCGGCCCCTTCCTCGCCAAGCGCGTCGAATCGAACCTGGCCGGCACCATGAGTACCCACCTGCTGTCGGACTTCCGCTGGCTGCTGGTCTCCGCCTCGCTGGCAACGATTGCCGGCGCCCTCTTGATTCCGACCTTCCAGCGCGTGTTCTGCCGCGCGGTCGAACACTTCCAGGTGCACCGCTCGGTGCCGAAGCTGATCCTGCACGGCTTCTTCAAGGGCGGCCTGTCGTACATCCGGCACTCGGCCACGCTGCCGTCCACGCCGCAGGTGAGCAAGCCGACCAAGACCGGCGCCGTGTCATGGTCGATTTTGCTGCTGAACGTCGGCGCCGCCGCACTCTGGACCGTGGGCGTGTTCGCCGCGCTGTACGCCGGCGCGCTCGACCCGGCAGTGCGCGTCACGTCCAGCACCCTGTCCTCGATCATCAACGGCGGCGCGACCATCATGATGGCCGTGTTCATCGACCCGCATTTATCCGGTATGACCGACGACGTGGTGGAAGGCAAGCTGGACGAAGCGGAGTTCCGCCAAGGCATTGTGTGGCTGGTCGGCAGCCGACTGGTCGGCACCTTGCTCGCGCAAGCGCTGCTGGTGCCGTCGGCCATGACCATCGTCTACGTGGCGCGCATCATTTGAACGATTGCAAGGCCGCGCACGGTTTCCCGGCATCTGGCTAGAATCTCTTTCAAGCCATATCGCAGGGGAATCAGATGCATCGCTATAAAAACATCAGCGGCGACTCCGGCGTCGTTGCCTACGACATCGGCCGGCGCTCGATCACGGTGGAATTCAACAGCGGCGACCGCTA
>DAMABW010000036.1:0-11990 GCA_031999925.1 Massilia sp.
CTACCTGGACGGCGGCCTGTACCGCTATGCGATCGCGCTGGCCGACACGAACCGGCTGATCGGCATCTGCAACCTGCGTGGCCACTTCGAACAGAACCGGCGCTGCGAACTCGGCTACGCCCTGGGGCGCGCGCACTGGGGCCGTGGCTACGCGGGCGAAGCGCTCGAAGCCCTGCTCGAACATGCTTTCCATGTGCTCGACATCAACCGCATCGAAGCCGATATCGACCCGCGCAACGAGGCCTCGGCGCGGCTGCTGGAAAAGCTCGGCTTCAGGCAGGAGGGCTACATGCCGGAGCGCTGGATTGTCCATGGAGAGAAGGCGGACACGGCGTTCTATGGCCTGCTCAGGCGCTACTGGGACGAACGCGCGGCCACCCATTCGTCGGCCCACACTACCGGTTAAGCCATGAATTCGGCCATTCGTCTCCCCGCTATCGCGCGAACGCGGCCGTGGTTTTACAGTGCACCCATCCGAACTTCTTTTGAGAGGAGCAGTCGCATGAAAACCACCACTTTCCGTAGCTTTGCCGCCGAACTCGAAGACGCCGCCGAAGCCTGCATGCGCACCCTGCGCGGCGGCCTGCGCACCTTCTCGGCCCTGCCGTGGCCGGCCCTGCTGCTGGCAGCCGTGCTGGTGGCCTGCGCAATCACCGTCATCCCCTTGGCTTTGATGCTGTTTGCGATCTTCCTGGCCGTGAAATATGCTGTGCTGGCGATTAACGCCGACAAGAAAACCCCACTCGAGGACTGAACGTGCAGGCAAGCCAGATCAACCGGACGCTCGACTTCATGCGCGAAGCCATCAAGGAAGCGAGCAAGCTCTGGTGGGCATTTTTCGACTGGCTTGCCGTGGTCGAGTGGCGCCGGCTGTACCTCACCTGGTTCCTCGCGATCGTGTTCTTCGTGATGGTGAACACGCCCGAGCCGGCCTTCTGGTACGTCTTCATTTCCTTCGGCGTGAAAGTGCTGGCCGGCGGCAAGCGCCGCGCCGAACTCGTGGCGCGCGACGCCACCCTGAAGGCCGATGTCGCCACCCTGGAGCGGCGCCTGACCGAAGCGCAGATGGCCGCGCTGCAGGCCCAGGTCGAGCCGCACTTCCTGTTCAACACCCTGGCCCTGATCGGGCGCCTGATCGAAACCGACCCGCCGGAAGCGGCCAAGGTACATGCGCACCTGATCGCCTACCTGCGCTCGGCGCTGCCGCAGATGCGTTCCTCGGGCGGCGCCACGCTTGGCAAGCAGCTGGAACTGTCGAAGGCTTATCTGGCCATCATGCAGGCGCGCATGAAGGAACGTCTCGCCGTACGTTTCGAGGTGCCCGACTTCCTCGGCAGCGCGCCCTTCCCACCGATGATGCTGCAGACGCTGATCGAGAACGCGATCAAACATGGACTGGAACCGAAGATCGCCGGCGGCACCATCGTCGTGCGGGCACGGGTCGATGGCGCGACGCTGGTGGTGGACGTATGCGACGACGGCGTCGGCATCGACCTGCATGCGGACGAAGGCGTGGGCCTGGCGAATATCCGCGAACGCCTGCAACTGCTGTATGGCGCCCAGGCCGAGCTGGTGATCGAAGCGCCCATCAGCGGCGGCGCCTGCGCCTCGGTGCGCATTCCCTACAAGATGATGGAGGACGCGTAATGGCGACTGTGACCACTGCACTGATTGCGGACGATGAAGAGCCGATGCGCGAGCAGCTGCGTGCGCGTTTGCTCGAGGTCTGGCCCGATTTGCAGATCGTTGCCATGGCATCGAATGGCGTGGAGGCCGTGGAAATGGCCACGCGCTTCAAGCCGCAGATCGTGTTTCTCGATATTCGCATGCCGGGCATGGGCGGCATCGAGGCCGCGCGCCAGTTGTATGACCGCTGCCATATCGTGTTCGTGACGGCGTATGACCAGTATGCGGTGGATGCGTTCGAGCAGGGGGCGATCGATTATCTGTTGAAGCCGGTGACCGCCGAGCGGCTGATCACGACCTGCGAACGGCTGCGTCGCCGCCTGTCGCAAGCACCGCAGGATATCGGGGCGCAGCTGGCGCAGTTGGGCAGTTTGCTGCAGCAGCAGGGGTCACAGCCGAAACGCAGCTACCTGCGCTGGATACAGGCACAGGTGGGCAGCAACCTGCGCATGATCAGCACGCGCGAGATCCTGTTTTTCCAGTCGGACGAAAAGTACACGCGGGTGCAGACGGCGACGGCCGAGCTGCTGATCCGCAAGACGCTCAAGGAGCTGGCGGACGAGCTGGATCCGGATGAGTTCTGGCGGATTCACCGTTCGACGCTGGTGCGCGTGGATGCGATTGCCGAGGTGTCGCGCGATATGCGGGGGCGGCAGATGCTGAGGGTAAGGAATTATCCGAATGAGCTGGAGGTTAGCCGGAATCATTCGCATTTGTTTCAGCAGATGTGAAGCAAGTGAGTCAGCACTTTTGAGGAACAGAGACCACTTCAACGTGCATTGGTACTGGACCGACAAAATAAAAGCGCTGCTCCGCTTTCGCGTGCAGCGCTTGTTCGGCGGAAGCGGCATGCGCAAGGCGCATGCCGCTCACCTCCGTCGAGATTTTACAGCGCGACTCAGCAGCCCAAGTCCCAGCCACCGAAGGCATTCGGCAACTGCTCCGCCGCCGTGGTTTCCAGGATGTCGCCTTTCAGGTTGGTCAGCACCACCGGCAGTGCATTCCCGCCGAGTTCCAGCACGACCTGGCGGCAGGCGCCGCACGGTGCGATCGGACCATCGGTCTGGCCGATCACTGCCAGCGCGGTAAAGTCGCCCGGCTTGTAGCCATGCGCAATCGCTGAGAAGAACGCGGTGCGCTCGGCGCAGTTGCACAGGCCGTAGGAGGCGTTTTCGACGTTACAGCCGCGGAAGATGCGGCCGTCCTTGCACTCCAGCGCGGCGCCGACCTGGAACTTCGAGTACGGCGTATAGGCCAGCTCGCGCGCGGCGCGGGCTTCGGCAATCAGCTTGTCGTACTTCATGGCGTGTCCTTATTCCGGGCGAATGGTGCGGTGGATCATCGGCTGCGCCACTGGTTTCTCGGCGCCGATCTGGTAGGCAGCCTGCACCTGGCGCACAGCCTGCTCGGCCGCTTCCTGGGTACGCGCATGCACGGTCGCCAGCGGCTGGCCGACGGCAATTTGCTCTCCCAGTTCCACCAGGCCGGTAAGACCGACGGCGAAGTCGATCGAGTCCTGCGGACGCACGCGACCGCCGCCCAGGGCGACGACTGCCAGGCCCAGGCCGCGGGTGTCGACCGAGCTGGCGTAACCGGCCTGCAGGGCCGGCACCGGCACGATGACCGGTGCGGTTTCCAGGTAGGCATCCGGCTTGTCCATCAAATCGGCCGGGCCGCCAAGGGCGGTGACCATGCGCGCGAAGCGTTCGGCGGCTTCGCCCGAATCCAGCGCGGCTTGCAGCTTGGCACGGGCCTCGACGTCGTTGGCGGCCAGGCCGGAGATGACCAGCATCTCGGCGCACAGCGCCATCGTCACTTCGTGCAGGCGTGCCGGGCGGGCCTTGCCGGTCAGGTAGTCGATGGCGACGCGCACTTCGACGGCGTTACCGGCGGCGTGGCACAGCGACTCGTCCATGCCGGTGAGGATGGCCGAGGTGCGGGTGCCGGCGCCGTTGCCGACCTTGACGATGCTCTCGGCCAGTTCCAGCGATTTTTCCGGGGTCGGCATGAAGGCGCCGCTGCCGACTTTCACGTCCATCACCAGCGCATCGAGGCCGGCCGACAGCTTTTTCGAGAGGATCGAGCCGGTGATCATGGCCACCGATTCCACGGTCGCCGTGGTGTCGCGGATGCTGTAGAAGCGCTTGTCGGCCGGGGCCAGCTGGGCGGTCTGGCCGATGATGGCGACGCCGACTTCCTTGACCACCTTGCGGAACAGTTCCGGGTCGGGCACGGTGCTGTAGCCCGGGATCGAATCGAACTTGTCGAGGGTGCCGCCGGTGTGGCCCAGGCCGCGGCCCGAAATCATCGGCACGAAGCCGCCGCAGGCAGCGATCATCGGTCCGAGCATGAGCGAGACCACGTCGCCGACGCCGCCGGTCGAGTGCTTGTCGACCACCGGGCCGGGCAGGTTCATCGATTTCCATTCCAGCACCTGGCCGGAGTCGCGCATCGCCAGGGTAAAGGCGACGCGTTCGTCCATGCTCATGTCGTTGAAGTAGACGGCCATCGCGAGTGCCGCGATCTGGCCTTCGGTGACGCTGCCGTCAGGGATGCCGCGTACAAAAAACTGGATTTCTTCCGCGGTCAGGATGCCGCCGTCGCGCTTCTTGCGGACGATTTCTTGGGGGAGGAACATGGGATGTTCGCCTCTCTAAATCAAATAGTTCAAATGGACGCGAACGTAAGGATCGCGCCGAAAACGACGTAGGGTGGACGGGTTCCCCGTCCACGCGGTGATCGCTATCGGTTCCGGTGTCGTGTACGAACCGGCATCCACCAACGATCGACGCGTGGACGGGAGACCCGTCCACCCTACCCGTTGCATTCACACGCAACGGTTATTCATGCCATCTCAAACGCCGTACGGAATCCAGACGTTCTTCACCTGGCTCGCGTGCTGCAGCACCGCGCGACCGGCGGCCTGCTTCGCATCGAACCAGTCACGGCCCTTGCCGCCGCCAACCCAGGTGCGCTTCAGCGTTTCGGCCGACAGGCGCTCAACCTCGGCACAACCTTCCGCCGAACCGTCATGGCGCCACACCGCATCGATGTCGCCGTGGGTAGCCAGCGTGCGCGCCAGCTCGTCGGCCGAACCGGTGACGATGTTCAGCGCGCCGCCCGGCAGGTCCGAGGTGTCCAGCACCTGGTACAGGTCCGTCGCCGACAGCGGATGCGCTTCCGACGGTACCGCGATCACGCGGTTGCCCAGCGCCAGTGCCGGCGCCACCAGCGAGATGAAGCCCAGCAGCGGGTTCTCGTTCGGGCAGACGATGCCGATCACGCCGACCGGTTCGTTCAGCGCCACGGTAATGCCGTGCATCGGCGGCTGGTGCGCTTGGCCGTCGTACTTGTCGGCCCAGGCCGCCCAGTAGAACAGGCGCTCGATCGAGGCCTGCACTTCGCGTGCGGCGTCTTTCGAACCGGTCTGCGCGGCGATGCGCTGGGCGAACTCGTCGGCGCGGATCGCCAGGTTCTCGGCGATGTAGTACAGCACCTGGGCGCGGTTGTGCGCGCTGGCCTTGGTCCAGCCAGCCGCCTTGTGCGCCGCTTCCACGGCGTTGCGGATGTCCTTGCGGCTGCCTTCGCCGATGTCGGCCAGGAAGCTGCCATCGGCGCCGTGGATCGCGCGGCTGTAGGCGCCGTCAGGGCGGGCCTGCTTGCCGCCGATGTAGAGCTTGGCGGTGCGGTCGACGGCGAACGGGCTGTCGCCGGCTGCCGGCTTGGCGGCGGCTTTCGCTGCCACGATTGGCGCGGCCGGGCGAGCATCTTCCGACAGCGCGGTCAGGTACTCGTACATGCCCTCTTTGCCGCCTTCGCGGCCGAAGCCCGATTCGCGGTAGCCGCCGAAGCCGCAAGCGGCGTCGAACTGGTTCGCGGTGTTGATCCACACCACGCCGGCCTTGATCTGCGGCGCCACGTCCAGCGCCAGCGAGATCGATTCCGACCACACGCAGGCGGCCAGGCCGTACACGGTGTTGTTGGCCAGCTGGACGGCTTCGCCCGGGGTGCGGAAGCTCATGGCGACCAGCACCGGGCCGAAGATTTCGGTCTGGGCCACGGCGGCCGAGGTCGAGGCGCCGGTGATCAGGGTCGGCAGGTACCACGAGCCGGCTTGTGGCGCTTCGCAGGCCGGCTGCCAGATCTCGCAACCTTCTGCACGGGCGGCTTCCACCAGGCCGTGGATGCGTTGCTGCTGCACCGGATCGACCAGGGCGCCGATGTCGTTCGATTTGTCGAGCGGCGAGCCGACGCGCAGGTTCTGCATGCGCGCTTTCACCTTGGCGATGAAGCGGTCGTACACCGATTCCTGCACCAGCAGGCGCGAACCGGCGCAGCACACCTGCCCCTGGTTGAACCAGATCGAGTCGACCAGGCCTTCGACCGCTGCGTCCAGGTCCGCGTCGTCGAACACGATGAACGGCGATTTGCCGCCCAGTTCCAGCGACAGCTTCTTGCCGCTGCCTGCGGTGGCCTTGCGGATGATGCGGCCGACTTCGGTCGAGCCGGTAAAGGCCAGCTTGTCGATGCCCGGGTGGTTCACGATGGCTTCGCCCACGCGGCCATCGCCGGTGACGATGTTGACCACGCCGGCCGGCACGCCAGCCTGCTGGCAGATCTCGGCGAACAGCAGCGCGGTCAGCGAGGTGAACTCGGCCGGCTTGAACACGACCGTGTTACCGGCGGCCAGGGCCGGCGCGATTTTCCATGCCAGCATCAGGACCGGGAAGTTCCACGGCACGATCTGGCCGACCACGCCCACGGCGCGGTAGTCAGCGAATTCTTCGGCTTGCAGCGCGGCCCAGCCGGCGTGGTGGTAGAAGTGGCGTGCGGCCAAAGGCAGGTCGGCATCGCGGGTTTCGCGGATGGTCTTGCCGTTGTCCAGGGTTTCGAGCACGGCGAACAGGCGCGAATGCTTTTGCAGCAGGCGGGCGATCGCGTACATGACCTTCGCGCGGCCGTGGCCGCCCATGGCGACCCAGCCCGGCTGCGCGCGGCGTGCGGCAGCGACGGCGCGCTCGACGTCGTCGTTCGTCGCTTGGGTGACCTGCGCCAGTTCCACGCCGTCGGCCGGGTTGGTCGAGGCGAAGGTGTCGGCAGCTTCAGTCCATGCGTTGTCGATGAAGAGGCCGAAACGGCGTCCATGCTGGTCCAGCCACGCTTGTGCTTCTTTGGTGCTCTCGGGTGCGGGGCCGTAATCCATAGTTTGCAGAATCTCTTTAATTGTTGGCATGACGAATCCGTTCGGTGTTTAAGGTTGCGCGTGGCGGTGGGCGGCCGAATAGGCGCCGGTCACGTAATGCTCGAGCTGGCGCTCGATGTCGGTCATCAGGCTGGATGCGCCGATGCGGAACAGGTGCGGCTGCAGCCATTCGTTGCCCAGCTCTTCCTTCATCACCGTCAGGTACTGGAGCGCGGACTTGGCAGTCGACACGCCGCCGGCAGGCTTGTAGCCGACCATGAAGCCGGTCTGCTCGTAGTACTCGCGGATCGCGCGCACCATCACCAGCGACACCGGGATGGTGGCGTTCACGCCTTCCTTGCCGGTCGAGGTCTTGATGAAATCGGCGCCGGCCATCATGCAGACCCACGACGCTTTCGCCACGTTGTCCAGCGTGACCAGGTCGCCGGTGGCGAGAATGGCTTTCACGTGCGCTTCGCCGCAGGCCTTGCGGTAGGCGAGCATCTCGTCGTACAGGGCTTGCCAGTTACCGGTCAACACGTGCTGGCGGGTGATGACGATGTCGATCTCGGTGGCGCCGGCAGCGACAGAAAGTTCGATCTCGCGCAGCTTGGTTTCCAGGCTCGACAGGCCGGCCGGGAAAGCGGTGGAGACGGCGGCGATCGGCAAACGGCCCTTCAGGATCTTGCCGGCCGGTTCGATCATCTCGTGGTAGACGCAGACGGCGCCGGTGGTCAGCGTTTCCAGGCCCAGGGCCTGCATCAGGTCCGCGCGCAGCGGACGCATCGCCTTCATGCACAGGCGCTCGACGCGGCCCGGCGTGTCGTCGCCGCCGAGGGTGGTCAGGTCCATGCACTCGATGGCGCGGATCAGCCAGGCGGCCTGGTATTCCTTTTTCACCGTGCGGCGGTTCGCCAGGCTGGCGGCGCGGCGGTCGGCCGCGTTGCGGTTCACCTTCAGGCTGTTGACCCAGCCGAGGTCGAGGCCGACGGCGGTGTTACGTTTGAAGTCCAGGTTCTGGGTCATAGCAGTGCGGTTCCGTTGGAGAGAGGTTTGACGCCGAGGTGGCTGGCCAGCGTGGCGCCGATGTCGGAGAAGGTGTTCGCGGTCGGCAGTTCCTGCGGCTTCACGTTCGGGCCGAAGAAGATCATCGGGATGTGCTCGCGCGTGTGGTCCGAGCCAGGCGCGGTCGGGTCGCAGCCGTGGTCGGCGGTGATCACGACCAGGTCGCCGTCCTTCAGCTTGGCCATGAACTCGGGCAGGCGCGCATCGAGTTCGTGCAGCGCGTTCGCGTAACCGGCGACGTCGCGGCGGTGGCCGAAGTGCATGTCGAAGTCGACGAAGTTCACGAAGCTCAGCGACTTTTCAGGCGCTTCGTCCGCCACTTCCAGCAGGCGGTCGAACAAAGACATGTTGTCGGGGCCCTTCACCAGGCGGGTCACGCCTTGCGCCGCGAAGATGTCGCTGATTTTACCCAGGGCGATGACTTCGCCGCCTTCATTCTTGACGTGGTCGAGCAGGGTCGGGCTTGTGGGCGGCACGGCGTAGTCGTGGCGGTTCGCGGTGCGCTTGTACTTGCCGTTCTCGCCCAGGAAAGGACGCGCGATCACGCGGCCGATGTTGTAGGGCTTGACCAGTTCGTAGGCCGCTTCGCAGACCTCGTACAGGCGCTCCAGGCCGAAGTGCTCTTCGTGCGCGGCGATCTGCAGCACCGAGTCGGCCGAGGTGTAGAGAATCGGCTTGCCGCTGGCAACGTGTTCGTCGCCCAGTTCGTCGATGATGGTGGTGCCCGAGGCGTGGCAGTTACCCAGCCAGCCCGGCACGCCGGTCAGTTCCTGCAGCTTGTCGGTCAGCTCTTGCGGGAAGCTCGGCACGGTCTTCGGGAAGTAGCCCCAGTCGAACAGCACCGGCACGCCGGCGATTTCCCAGTGGCCGCTCTGCGTGTCCTTGCCGGTCGACTGTTCGCGGGCGACGCCCCACGCGCCGGTGAAACCGTCGCGCTGGTCGAAGCCGGCGGCCCATTCGCCGCTGGCCTTGTGCGCGGCGGCCGCCAGGCCCAGGCGCTCCAGGTTCGGCAGCGACATCGGCTTGCCTTCCTTCGCGGCCCACTGCGCGATGTGGCCGAAGGTGTTGGTACCGGCGTCGCCGTATTTGTCGGCGTCGGGCAGCGCGCCCAGGCCGAAGGAGTCAAGCAGGAGGATGAATGCGCGTGACATTTTTTCGCTCGTGTCGTTGGTTTAGTTGGCGGCCGGGGTGGCTGCACGTGGGATCGAACCGAGGCGCTCGACGAAGGAATGGATCAGGGCGACCAGGTCCTTGGCGGCGATCGCCGCGTACTTCAGGGTCTGCTCGTGCGACAGCGGGAACGGCGACAGGCCTTCGGCCAGGTTGGTAATCGCCGAGACGCCCACCACTTTCAGGCCGCAGTGGCGTGCCGAGATCACTTCCGGCACCACCGACATGCCGACCACGTCGGCGCCCAGGGTCTTGAAGGCGCGGATTTCTGCGGCGGTCTCGAAATTCGGGCCTGGTGCGGCCAGGTACACGCCTTCGGCCAGGGGGATGTTTTTCGCAGCTGCCGTTTCCTTCACCAGCGCGCGCAGGTCGGCGTCGTAGGCGTTGGCCATGCTGAAGAAGCGCGGGCCGAAACGGTCGTCGTTCGGGCCGGCCATCGGGCTGCCCGGCAGCAGGTTGATGTGGTCGGTCAGGACGACGACACTGCCGGCATCGACTTCAGGACGCAGCGAACCGGCGGCATTCGTCACCAGCAGCATCTCGCAGCCGAGCAGCTTGAAGGTGCGCACGGCCGAGGTCATGACGTGGGCGCCATAGCCTTCATAGAAGTGGCCACGACCCTTCATGCACACCACCGGCACGCCGGCCAGGGTACCCAGCACCAGCTCGCCCGCATGGCCATGCACGGTGCTGATCGGGAAGCCCGGCAGGTCGGCATAGCTGATCGACACGGCATCAAGCATCTGCTCGGCCAGCACGCCGAGGCCGGAACCGAGGATCATCGCAACGCGCGGCTCGAAGCCCGGCTTGCGGGCGCGGATGACGTCGGCGGCTTCGAATGGGGTATTGCTGGACATGGTTTTCCTTCTTTGAATCTAATGGATAAGCGTGAGTGGGGTGGCTGTCGTGGGACGTGTCGAGGGAGCGGCGCTGAAGCGTTAGCGTCCAGGCAGGACACTGGGGAAGCCAAAAATTATTCTAACTATGCATTATCGGCGATATGTATAGCAAATACCATTTTTCTTCGGCATTTATATGACTGACAAATAAATCCATGTAAATTTATGTCCGTCGCATGTTGGCTTACAGATACAATTTAGCCAACACGACAAGATTATGCTGGCCATGTATTGACTCCAGCTAAACATTTGTCTAGTATTGACCAACATTTGTTTATAAGTGCCGACCGTGACTGAACTCTCCAAGAAAGAACAGTTGTACGAGCTGATCCGTGCCAATCCCTTCATTGCGCAACAGGACCTCGCCGCCGAACTCAAGCTCTCACGCTCGGCCGTGGCCGGCTACATCGCCACCCTGGTACGCGAGCGCCGCCTGCTCGGCCGCGCCTACGTACTGCCCGACCACCGACCGATCCTGTGCGTGGGCGCCGCGAACCTCGACCGCAAGCTGCGCGCCGAAGGCACGCTCGCGATGGGCACCTCGAACCCGGCCAGCCAGGTCGAATCCTTCGGCGGCGTGGCCCGCAACATCGCCGAGAACCTGGCGCGCATGGGCGCGGCGGTGGCGCTGATCACGGCGGTCGGCAACGATTCCTCCGGACGCGCCCTGCTCGCCCACGCCGACAGCGTCGGCATCGATACCCGCGGCTCTTTTAAACTCGATGATGCCGGCAGCGGCACCTACACCGCGGTGCTCGACGGCGACGGCCAGATGGTCGTGGCCCTGGCCGACATGGCGCTGTACGACCGCATCACCCCGGCCTTCCTCGACGCGCGCCAGCAGCAGCGCACCGGCGCCTCGCTGATCGTGGCCGACCTGAACCTGACGCATGACGCCATCGCCACCTTGCAACTCGGCGCCGCGCGCGACAGCGTGTCGCTGATCCTGGTGGCGGTGTCGGAACCGAAGATGAACCGTCTGCCGGCGTCGCTGGCGGGCGTGCGCCTCTTGATCCTGAACGAAGGCGAACTCGCCGCCCGCGTCGGCCGCGCGCTCGAGGGCGAAGCCGACCTGGCCGCCGCCTGCCGCGAAGTCCAGGCGCAAGGCGCCGAAGACGTGGTGGTGACGCTGGGCGCGCGCGGCGTGCTGTTCACCGTGCCGGGCGGCGCCGAACGCCTGGACGCGCCGCCGGCCGAGGTGGTCGACGTCACCGGCGCCGGCGACGCCTTTGCCGCCGCCCTGGTGCTGTCGCTGCACAGCGGCGGTGGCGACCTGGCCCTGGCCTGCCGCCGCGGCCTGCAACTGTCGGCCATGACGGTCGAGTGCCGCCAGACCGTTTGCCCGCAACTAGCCCCGGATACCTTCGGGGCCCTGATTAGCGCGTAACAAAACCGCCATGGCTGCGTTGCATCGTCTCGCCGTACATTCGTACTGTCTTCGACTCTTCGCCTTGCCCTGGCGGCTTTGTTAAGCGCTATAACATAAAGGTCTACCCATGCAATGCTTCCTGCTGTTTTCTCCTGAAGTCGCCGCCGCCCGCAACGCCGGCCTGCCTGTCGTCGCACTGGAATCGACGATCATCTCGCACGGCATGCCCTACCCGCAGAACGTGCAGACCGCGCGCGAAGTCGAGCAGATCATCCGCGACGCCGGCGCCGTGCCGGCCACCATCGCCATCATCGACGGCAAGATCTGCGTCGGCCTGAACGACGAGCAACTGGAACGCCTGGGCACCGCGCAGGACGCCATCAAGGTCAGCCGCCGCGACCTGGCCTACGTGCTGTCGCAGAAGCTGCTGGGCGCGACCACCGTGGCCGCCACCATGATCTGCGCCGAACTGGCCGGCATCGAAGTGTTCGTTACCGGAGGCATCGGCGGCGTGCACCGCGGCGCCGAGACCAGCTTTGACATCTCGGCCGACCTGCAGGAACTGGCAAATACGAACGTGGCCGTGGTCTGCGCCGGCGTGAAATCGATCCTGGACATC
>DAMABW010000036.1:12000-19108 GCA_031999925.1 Massilia sp.
CCGGCTTCCCGGCCTTCTTCACGCGCGAGAGCGGCTTCAAGGCCGATTTCCAGCTGGATGCGCCGGAAGCGCAGGCGTCGTTCATCCGCACCAAGTGGCAGCTCGGCCTGGATGGCGGCGTGGTGGTCAGCAACCCGGTGCCCGAGGAATCGGCGATGCCGAAGGAAGCGATCGACCGCATCACCGAGCAGGCATTGAAAGAAGCCGGCGAGCGCGGTGTGACCGGTAAGGCGGTGACGCCCTTCCTGCTGGCGCGCATCAAGGAACTCACCGAAGGGCGCAGCCTGGTGACGAATATCGCCCTGGTCAAGCACAATGCCCTGGTCGGCGCCCGCCTGGCCGTGGCCTTGAACGGCAACGCGTAAATCACCCTTATGTCGATCGACCTGAAACAACTGAAGTACTTCCTGGCCGTGGCCGAGGAAAAGAGTTTCAGCCGCGCCGCCGAGCGCCTGCACATTTCGCAGCCGCCGCTCTCGCAGCAGATCATGAAGCTCGAGTCCGAGCTCGGCGTGCGCCTGTTCGCGCGCACCACGCGCAGCTTCGAGCTGACGGTGGCCGGCAAGGCCCTGATGCTCGAAGCGTCCGAGCTGCTGGACCGGATGCGCATGACGATCGACACCATCCGCCAGATCGACCGCGGCGAAGTCGGCCGCCTGCGCGTGGGCATCGTCGGCTCGGCGATGTGGGGGCCGATCCCGAGTTTGCTGGAACGCTTCCAGACCGAGTTCCCGCGCGTGACCTGGACCCTGCACGAACTCGGGCCGGACGAACAGCTGGAAGCGCTGCGCTCGAAGCAGATCGACGTCGGCTTCTGGCGCGAGCCGCGCCTGGACGACGAGGAGCTGAAGGCGGCCCACCTTCGCCAACAGCTGTGCTTCCGCGAGAACTTCTGCGTGGCCGTACACAGGGAACACCCGCTGGCGCGCCAGGAAGCGATCGAGCTGACGGACATCGCGCAGGAACCGATGCTGACCCTGCACCTGAACCAGTCGGCCGAGCCGCGCTACCTGATCCAGTGCTGCGTGAACGCGGGCTTCCAGCCGGCGATCTTCCAGGAAGCGGCCGAGCCGCAGACGCTGCTGGCGATGGTCGGCGCGCGCCTGGGCGTGGCCCTGATGCCGCAGACCACCAGCCGCATCGGCTGGCCGGGCGTCGCCTTCCTGCCGATCCGCACCAATCCCCCGTCGGCGAACCTCTACATCACCACCACCAGCCAGGACGATGCGCCGGTGGTACGGGCGTTCCTGAAGATCCTGAATCCCGACGGCGAATAATGGAGTGAACGGGCGACGCTCAGTGCGTCGCGCCGCCCACGACCGCCGTATCCGCCCCACCCCGCACCGTCACCTCGACCGCCACGCGCAGTCCCTCGACGATTTCTTCCAGCGCCATGCCCGGCGCCCCGGCAAACGCCGCCGCCTGCTCCGGCAGATACGGCACGTGGATGAAGCCGCCGCGGATGGCGCTGCCGTCGATGCGGTGCATCAGGCCATAGAACACGTGGTTGCAGACAAAGGTGCCGGCCGTCTGCGACACCGAGGCGCGCAGGCCGCGCTCGCGCATTCCGGCGACGATGGCCTTGATCGGCAGGGTCGAAAAATAGGCCGCCGGGCCGTCCTCGGCGATGGCCGCATCCACCGGCTGCTGCCGGTCGTTGTCGACGATCGGCGCGTCGTCGACGTTGATCGCCACCCGCTCGACGGTGAGGTCGGCGCGCCCGCCGGCCTGGCCGACGGCAATCACCACGTCCGGCTTGATCTCGTCGATGGCGCCGGCCAGTACCCGGTTGGCAAAGCCGAACACGCAGGGCAGCTGCAGCACCTCGACCAGGAAATCGTCGCCGCTCCAGCCCTTGAGCGCACGCACCGCCTCCCAGGCCGGGTTGACGCTGGCGCCGTTGAAGGGCTCGAAACCGGTCAGCAGGACAGTTTTTTTCATGATGTTTTCCAACGTCAGCGATTCATGAGGAAATAGAGGAGGACGATGTTCGCCGCCAGCAGCGGCAGCGCGGTCGGAATCTGCGCCTTGATCACCGCGTTTTTGTCAGGCAACTCCAGGAGCGCCGCGGGGACGATATTAAAGTTCGCCGCCATCGGTGTCATTAATGTGCCGCAATACGCGCTGAACATGCCGATGGCAGCCATGATGGCCGGATCGGCACCATAGACTTTCACCAGCACCGGAATCCCGATGCCGCCGGCAATCACCGGAAACGCCGCAAAGCCATTGCCCATGATGATCGTGAACACCGCCATCGCGATGCAGTACAGGGCCACGGCGGCGAAGCGCGAATCGACGTCGAACCAGCTGGTGCTGACCTGGGCCACGGCCTTGCCCACGCCGGCCTCGGTGAACAGCAGGCCGAGCACGGCCAGCATGTGCGGCAGCGTCACCGCCCAACTCATGGCGTCGACCAGGCGCCGCGCCTCGCGCACGCCCTGCACCGGCGTCGCCCTGGTCAGCCAGCAAGCGGCGCCGACGGCCAGCAGCGAGCCCAGGCCCAGGCTGGCCAGGGTCAGGTGCGACTGGTCGAACAGCAGCCAGTCGCCGATGCGCACTTCCTTCAGCACGGTGGCGCCGAGCACGGTCACGATCGGAATCACCAGCGCCGGCAGGAACAGCTTGTTGCCGAGGCGCGCGGCGCTGGCGCGGCGGGTGGACTCGTCCAGCGTGCCATGCCTGCCCTGGCGTACCAGGCCGCAGCCGGCCAGCAGCGCCATCGCGATCATCACCGCGCCGGCCGCCGCCGCCGGGATGAAGTCACCGGCGAGGTAGATAAAGGCGTACAGCCCCCAGAACAGCGCACTGGTGAAGCGGCGCGGATGCTCCCTGTCGAGCAGGGTCAGCAATGCGACCGTGCCCAGCAGCAGGCCGACGAGCACATACAGGAATCCCAGCGAAAAAATCACTTGCCGGCTCCTTCGCGGCGGATCGCGGCATCCAGGCGGCGCAGGTTCCAGCTGTGGATGACAAAGGCGCAGATCGCGGTCGGGATGCCCCACAGCGCCATGTGCAGCGGATCGACCTCGATGCCCTCGGCGCGCAGGATGGTCTGCATCAGCACGATGGCGCCGAAGGCAACGAAGATGTCTTCGCCGAAGAACAGGCCGACGTTGTCGGTGGCGGCGGCCATGGCGCGGATACGGTAGCGCAGCTTGTCGGACAGGCTGCCGTTGCGCGCTTCGGCCGCGCCCTCGGCCAGGGGCGCTACCAGCGGACGCACCATCGACGGCTGGCCGCCCAGGCTGGTGAGGCCGGCGGCGGCCGTGGTCTCGCGCAGGAACAGGTAGACGATCAGCAGGCGCCCGGCGGTGGCCGAGCGGATTTTCGCGATGCTGGCCATCGCATGCTCTTTCAGGCCGTAGCGTTCGAGCAGGCCGACGGCGGCCAGCGGCAGCAGCAGGACCAGGGGCAGGTTACGCGTCTTGACGAAAGCCGTGCCGAGCGACTCGAGCAGGTGCATGAAGGGCATGGCGGCGGCCGCGCCGGTGACGCCGCAGGCGGCGACCACCACCAGCACGTGATTGGCGCGCAGCAGGAAGCCGGCGGCGATGACGGCCACGCCCAGCAACGGCCACAGATTGACAGCGGTTTGCAATACGGTCTCCGGCTCCGAGGGTGTGAACAACCCTCTTCAAGTGATCAGCCGGATGAGTTTAACCGAAGGCAGATTGCAGGGGTGAAACCCAGGAGTATGTCTTACTCGGGGCGTACAGGATTACCCGCCTGGTCGCCGACCAAGGTATTCCAGCGCCGCACATGGAAAGCGCGCACCAGGCCATGCGTGACATACGGGTCCTTGGCAGCAAACAGCTGCGGCACCTGCGGGCTGTCGACATCGAACAGGAGCATCGCGCGGTCGGCCGGTTCGTCGAGGGCGCCGGCCAGCACCATCTCGCCGCGCTCCTGTGCCTCCCATGCCAGGCGCAAGTGTTCGTTGCGGAACTCGGCGCGGCGTTCGAGGTAATCCGGAGCGAGATCATAGATGAGCAGGTAGTGCACGGCGACTCCGTTGTTATTGGATAGTAAAGAGCCATAGTAACCCACCTGCGCGCCGCTGCGCAGTTCTGGCGTGCACCCGCGCACGCTTGATCGCGCTCATACTTGGAACGCCCTGCCCCACTAATCTCGATACGGTCACGAACGGCAAGCCGCCGACGTCCAGCCAAAGGAGATACCATGTCCCCGACTATCTTCGCTCCTCTGTTGCGCTTCCTGCGCCGATCCGGCGTGCGCATCGGGGCACTGCTCCTGTCCGGCGTCCTGGCCGCGTGCGGCGGCGGCGTCTCACTCGGCTTCGGTTACGTCGACTACGACGACGACTACGACTACCCCCACAAGCCGGACTGGCCGGGGAGCGGTGGCGCGGCGTCCGACCCCGGCATCTTCCTGATCGCCGGCGGCCTCTGCCCCACCTGCGGAGGATCGCTCGACGGCTCCGGTTCCGCCGCGCGCTTCGACGCGCCCGAAGGCATCGTGCTCGGGCCCGACGGCAACCTGTTCGTGGCGGAGCGCACGAGCGGCACCATCCGCAAGGTTTCGCAGCAAGGCGTGGCAACCACCCTGGCCGGCAGCGCCGGCGCCAGCGGCAGCAGCGACGGCGCCGGTGGCGCGGCACGCTTCAACGCCCCCACCCGGCTGGAAGCCGACATCGACGGCAACCTGTACGTCACCGACAGCGGCAACTCCACCATCCGCCAGGTAAGCGCGGGCGGCGCCGTCACCACGCTTGCCGGCGCGCCCGGCCAGTGCGGCACCGCGGACGGCAGCGCGGGTAACGCGCGCTTCTGCAACCCGCAAGGCATCACGCTCGACCGCAACGGCAACCTGTACGTGGCCGATACCATGAACCACACCATCCGCCGCATCGACCGCAACAACGCCGTGACCACGGTGGCGGGAACGGCCGGCGCCTGCGGCAGCGCCGACGGGCGCGGGAATGCCGCCCGCTTCTGCGAGCCGCGCGACATCGAAGTCGACGATGACGGCTACCTGTACGTGGCCGACAGCGCCAACTCGACGATCCGCGAAATTTCGCCTTCCGGCGAGGTCCGCACCATCGCCGGCGCCGCCGGCCAGTGCGGAACCGCCGACGGCCCCGGCGCCAGCGCGCGCTTCTGCAACGCCACCGCCCTGACGATGGACGGCGCCGGCACCCTGTTCGTGGCCGATACCGGCAACGGCACCATCCGCCGCATCGCCACCTCGGGCGCGGTCAGCACCGTGGTCGGTACGCCAGGCACCCAGAACGTGGTGCTCGGCCCCCTGCCCGGCAGCCTGAACGCACCGCGCGGCATCACGGTGCTGGCGTCCGGTTCGCTGGCGGCCACGTCACAGAACATGGTGCTGAGGCTGGTACCGGCACGTTAAAGGCCGGCGTGGCCGCTACACGCCGGCGCGGCGCAGCCGAGCAGATTGACGCCTGGCCGCGGCCTTGACGCGCGCGCCGCCACTGTTGCGCAAACCATACTCTCACGCCAGCTCAGCCATTTGCTGCAGTGCATGGCGACTTGCCGCACAGAAGAGTTAGCGTTGTGGGCGTAGACTGGCCTCATGAACACATCGAAAAAAATGGCGGCAGGGATGGCGGGATTCGCCAGCGTGTTGTGGCTGGGCCTCACGGCTGCGGTAGCAGCCAACCAGCGCCGGCTGGTGTTCAACCCGACCATTGTCCCCGAGGTCAATAGCCCGCGCAGCAGCGGACATCGCACCCGCCCGATCGTCCTGCGCGCCAAAGATGGCACCCGCTTGTGCGGCTGGCTGATGACGCCGCGCACGCCGGGCCCGCGTCCGGCCGTCCTGTACTTCGGCGGACGCTCCGAGGAAGTGTCGTGGGTCGTGCGCGATGCCGGCAACCTGTTCCCGAACATGACCGTGCTGGCGATGAACTACCGCGGCTACGGCAATTCCCAGGGCATTCCCGACGAAACCCTGATGATCGACGACGGCTGCACCCTGTACGACTGGCTGGCCGCCCTTGGCCAGGTCGACGCGCGCCGCATTGCCGTGGTCGGGCGTAGCCTCGGTTCCGGCGTGGCCGTGCAGGTGGCCAAGGAACGCGCCGCCCACTCGGTGGTCCTGATCACGCCCTACGATTCGATCCTGGCGATCGCCAAGCGCAAGTTCCGCGCGATGCCGATCGAATACATGCTGCGCCACCGCTTCGAGTCGATCAAGTACGCACCCTCGCTCACCGTGCCCACCTGCGTGCTGCGTGCCGAAAGCGACGACATCGTGCCCCACTCGCATACCGACCAGTTGTGCGGCAAGCTCGCCAATCTGATCGCCGACGAGGTCGTCCCCGCCTCGGACCACCTGAACATTCCCTACCTGGAAGCCACGCAAACCCGCATCGCCAGCTTCCTGACCGAGCGCTTCAGCCAACCCTTGCCTGCTCCGCAACTGCTCGAAACTGTGGCTTGAAGGAAAAAAATGCCGAAAGTTGTCGGCATTTATATTTCCCTCGAATAAATTGCCAAGTAAAATCGTATTTGTCATGCATCCACAGGCTGATGCATATTTGACAGGTTGAGCTGCGCAGGTTTTCCGCTACCCGGCGCCACGCAGCCCATGGCCGGGCTACCCTCCCCGTTTGCTGTTGCGACGCTGCGACATTCGCGCGCGTAATGCACGGTTGAGCAGGCCGCTTTACAAATCGTAACCCCATGAAACGTTCGGGGCTGACACAATCCGCACGGTAAAAAATTCGTGCGTCCATCGCGCCTTGCCCCGCACGGAACGATGGCGCACTACCTTGCCTTTATGCCGCCCTTCCCAACGCAGCCGTTGCGCCGGGTACAATATCGAAATTCCAGGAGCTATTTCATGAAATTCAAGCAACTCAGTATGACGATTGCAGCACTGTGCATCGCCGGCACGGCGGCCGCAGCCAATCCGAAACTGGGCATCGTCTACGATGCCGGCGGCAAGTTCGACAAGTCGTTCAACCAGTCCGCTTTCGAAGGCGCCGAGCGCTTCAAGAAGGAAACGGGCATCTCCTACATCGAAGTCCAGGCCAACAGCGATACCCAGGCCGAGCAGGTGATGCGCGGCCTCGCGCGCAAGAAGCTCGACATGATCGCCGCCATCGGCTTCTCCCAGACCC
>DAMABW010000037.1:0-18341 GCA_031999925.1 Massilia sp.
CTCACCTGCACCAACCGCGACCTGCCTGTGCGGCTGCAGCCCGGCGGTCCCGGCGCCGACCTGATGGCCGAATCGGCATCGAACAGCGCGCCCTGGCGCCTGCTGCGCAAGCCGACGCCAAGCCGGCGCTTCGACAGCCGGGAAGCGCACTGGCGTCTGATCAGCCATCTGGCCCTGAACCACGCGGGCCTGACCGCGGCCGGGCTGGGTGAGCTGCAGAAGATGCTCGGCCTGTACGACCTGTCGCAATCGGCCGGCGCGCGGCGCCAGATCGGCGGCATCGTCGGGATCGAGCACGGCAGCGTGCGCGCCTGGATCCGCACCCGGCCGGTATCGACCCTGATGCCCGGGATCGGCATCCGCATGACGCTCGACGAAGACGCCTTTGCCGGCGCCAGCCTGTATGTGTTCGCGCAGGTGCTGGACCATTACTTTGCCCTCAACAGCCAGCTCAATTGCTTCACGCGGCTCGAGATCGTGTCCGGCCGCACCGGCCAGGAAATCCTCGCATGCGCGCCCCGCAGCGCCGCACCGGCGTGAGCGTCCTCGCGCGCCTGCTGGCGGCGCCCCAGGCGTTCGACTTCGTGCAGGCGCTGACGATCTTGCTGCGCTCGCTGGAAGAAGAGGGCGTGCCGGCCGGGCAGGCGTGGCGCTCGCACCTGCGCTTCGAGAACAGCCTGCGGCTGGGCTTCCCGGCAGGCGAGATCGAGGATCTGCGCGCGGCGCCAGGCGCCGAAGCGCAGGGGCAGGGCCGGCGCTTCGTGGTTACGCCGGCCTTCATGGGCCTGCTCGGCGTGCATGGCGCGCTGCCGCTGCACTACACGGAACGCATCGGGCAATGGCAGGCCGTGCAGCGGGACGAAGCGCCGCGCGCCTTTCTCGACATCCTGTCGGGGCGCATGCTGGCGCTGTACTACGAGGCATGGCGCAGATACCGTGTCGAACATGCGGCGGCCCGGGAACCCGACCGCTTCATGCCCTGCCTGCTGGCCCTGGCCGGCGCGCAGCGGCAGGCGGGCGGGATGGGCGAGCTGCAACAGGGGCTGCCCGACGCCGCGCTGGCCTGTTTCGCCGGCATGCTGCAACAGCGGCCCCGCTCGGCGGCGACCTTGCAAGCCCTGCTGGCGACGTATTTCGATGTGCCGGTGGCGATCCGGGAAACGGTCGGCCACTGGAGCCGGCTCGACGCGCATGAACAAAGCGCGCTCGGCGCCGGCGCCTGGCTGGGCGAGAACACGATGCTGGGCGCGCGCAGCTGGCGTCCCGATTTGCGGGCGCGTTTGCGCATCGGCCCATTGGACCGGACGCGGTTCGAACGCTTCCTGCCCGGCGGCGACATGGCGGCAGCCCTGGCGCGCATGCTGGCGCTGTTCGGGGTAGCCGGTATCGAGTTCGAGGTCGAATTGGTCTTGCGCGCGGCCGAGATCGGCCCCTGCTTGCTCGACAGTCTGGCCACGGCGCCGGCGGCCGTCCGGCTCGGCCGTACCAGTTTTCTGGTGACCGGGCCGGTTGCCGGGGACCGCGCCGACATGCGCTATCTGGTGCGGCCGCTGCCGGCGCTGGCACCGCGTCGTGGACCAGCGCCGCGGCAGGCGGCACCGTGAGCGGTGCCGCCTGCCGGTTCCCCCACTACTTCAGGACCAGGTCCGTGAACGCGATCGGCTGCGCAATGAACACCGTGGTGCAGTTGAAGGTCGGGTACTCGTAGTCGAACGCGACCTGGCCGCCGCTGCCGACGCCCAGCAGCCTGCTGCGCGTGCGGTTTTCCCTGGCGGCATAGGCGACCAGGTAATTGCCGGGCGTCGTTTCATAGGTGCTGGAGCAAATATCCGAGTAAATGGGCGGCTCGGGCGCATAGGTCCAGACCTCGGCGGCAGTACGCGCCTTTTCGTCGATGGCATAGCGCGACGGCGTGCTGAAGTCGCGCGTCATGCCCGGCGCCGCGCCCGTGGGCTGGCTGAGGCTGCCCAGTCCGTTATTGAACAGCAGCAGTTCGCCGTTCGATAAGATCGACAGGCTGTGCTGGCCGATCGGCGCCTTGCCCGCCGTCAGCCGCAGCGCCAGCGCGCGCAGCGAGGGGTAGTCGACATACCAGTGCTTGGTGGTGTCGCCGAGCAGCCATTTGATGTGACCGGTCTTGTAGTCGAGCTTGACGACGAAGTTCTCGCGGCTGGAGATGAGCAGCGAGTCGTCGGCCGGCACGTAGATGGCGGAATTCATGTGGAACCAGTCGATGCCGTCGCGGACGAAGTTCGCGGGATCGTCGCCGCCGGCCTGCATTGCCGCACGGAAGATCGCGGCCAGGTCCCACTCCTTCAGCACGCGGCCGTCGGTAGCGACTTCGGCCAGGATCGATTCGATCTTGATGACGCCGGCATCGTTCGCATCGAGCTCGGCCAGCAAGCCTTCCTTGCCGAAGCTGAGGTCGTGGTGGAAGTTGGTGTAGCGCGTCGAGGCCAGGGCGGTGGTGGTGAAGGCACCGCTGAAGTCGAAGCGGCGCAGTTCGGGCGTGGTGGCGCTGCCGACATAGAAGGCGTCGCCGCTGAACCAGGTCGAGGGCGAGGCGTTCGGATCGGCGCCGAGCCAGCGCAGGTTGCCGTCGCTGTCGAGCACAGCCGGGGCATAGGTATTGTTCTTGATGAGCATGTAGTCGAAGCCGGGATTGACGGCCGCGCCGCGCGCGGTGCGCACTTCGGGCGTGTTGTACACTGCCGCCGGCCCGGCATACACCGGCGCGGCGATCGTTACCTGCTCGTCGTCGGTCGACTTGTCCTGGAAGGCGGCGCTGACGGTCACCGCATTGGCGTAGCCGCCGTACAGGCCGAACACGGGAATCACGAGGCGCCGCTCGGCCGCGCGCCAGGCGCCGGTGCGTTCGATCCACGCGCGCGTATAGGTGGCGCGCATCGGCTTCGAATACGTGCCGGGCTTGGCGGCGATGGTGTAGGAAACGCTGGCCAGGTGGGTGAAGTCGTCGAGTTGCAGCGTGAGGCTGGCGACGAACGGCGTGGCGCCCGGCGCTTGCCCGACCACCTGGACACGCGCGTCCTCGGCCTGGGTATCGTCGTCGTCGCCATGGTGGCAGGCTGCGAGCAGCAGGCAGGGCAGCAGGAGTGGAACAGTGCGTAATGCGAGCTTCATGCATCCTCCAGGAGTCGATACGGATGGAGTTACGAATGGAGATACGGACGAGTTACAGCTTCGACGCCTGCTCTGCCGTAAAGTTCTGGCATTGCGGCGGCGCCACCGAAGGGCTCAATCGTCTTCGATCCCGTGCCCGCCAGCGCCGCTTGACCTTCCCACGATGGGAAGGAATATGCTGTGAGAATCGGAAGGAGAAGAACCATGGACACTAGCCTCGAACAGCATGCCAAGCCCGGTGAGGCGAGCTTTGATATTTCCGGCATGACATGCGCATCCTGCGTGGCGCGTGTGGAAAAGGCGCTACGCGCGGTGCCGGGCGTGGAGTCCGCCAGCGTCAACCTGGCCATCGAGCGCGCCAGCGTGCGCGGCACCGCCGCCGCCGCCGCCATCCTCGCGGCAGTGAACAAGGCCGGCTACGAGGCCGCCGTCACGCCACCCGTCGAAAGCCGTGCGGCGGCGCCGGCGCGCGGCCTGCCGTCGTGGTGGCCGGCGGCGGCGGCGGGCCTGCTGAGCGCGCCGCTGATGCTGCCGATGCTGGCCGGCCTGTTCGGCGCCGACCTGGCGCTGCCCGGCTGGCTGCAGTGGCTGCTCGCCACGCCGGTGCAGTTCTGGCTCGGCGCACGCTTCTACCGCGCCGGCTGGAAGGCGCTGCGCGCCGGCGCCGGCAACATGGACCTGCTGGTCGCACTCGGCACCAGCGCCGCCTACGGCCTGTCGGTCTGGCTGCTGCTGGCCGGCTCCCACGGCGCCATGCACCTGTATTTCGAATCCTCGGCCGTGGTCATCACCCTGGTCTTGCTGGGCAAGTGGCTGGAAGCGCGCGCCAAGCGCCAGACCGTGGAAGCCATCGGCGCGCTGGAATCGCTGCGCGCCACCGAGGCCCTGGTGCGGCGCGGCGGACAGGACCTGCGTATCGACGCCGACGCGCTGCGTATCGGCGACCTGCTGGTGGTGCGTCCCGGTGCGCGCGTGGCGGCCGACGGCAAGGTGGAAGAAGGGCGCAGCCATCTCGACGAATCCCTGCTTACCGGCGAAAGCCTGCCGCTGGCGAAAGGGCCGGGCGAGCGCGTCACCGGCGGCGCCGTCAACGGCGAAGGCCTGCTGCTGGTGCGCGTGACGGCGGTCGGCGCCGCGACCCTGCTGTCGCAGATCATCCGCCAGGTCGAGGATGCGCAGGCGGTCAAGGCGCCGATCCAGAGGCTGGTCGACCGCGTCAGCGCCGTGTTCGTGCCAGCCGTGCTGGCGATCTCGGGAATCACCTTCGCCGGCTGGTGGCTGGCGACCGGCGACTGGCAGGGCGCGCTGCTGAACGCGGTGGCGGTGCAGGTGATCGCCTGCCCCTGCGCGCTCGGACTGGCGACGCCCACCGCGATCATGGTCGGCACCGGCGCGGCGGCGCGTCACGGCATCCTGATCCGCGATGCCGAAGCCCTGGAAACCGCACACGCGGTGGACACGGTCATGTTCGACAAGACCGGCACCCTGACCGAAGGCCGGCCGCTGGTGGCGGCCGTCGAGGGCAGGGAGCCGGGCCTGGTGCTGGCGCTGGCGGCGGCCGTGCAGGCGGCCAGCGAGCATCCGCTGGCGCGCGCCGTGGGCGACCTGGCGCGCGAGCGCGGCATCGCACCGCGGCCGGCGGAAGCGGCGCAAGCCCTGCCGGGACGCGGCGTCCAGGCTGTTGTCGACGGCGCGACCGTCTGGCTCGGCAATGCGCGCCTGGTCGAGGAGCTCGGGGCCGTGCCCGGCAGCCTGCGGGAGGCGGCCGCGCGTCACGAGCACGCAGGCCGCACGGTGTCCTGGCTGCTGCGCAGCGCCGGCGACGCACCGGAAGTGCTGGGCCTGCTCGCCTTTGGCGACCGTGTGCGCGCCACCGCGCCGGCCGCGGTGGCGCGCCTGAAGGCAATGGGTGTGCGCACCGTCATGCTGACCGGCGATCATGCCGGAGCGGCGCAAGCGGTGGCAACGCAGGTGGGCATCGACAGCGTTGCCGCCCAGGTGCTGCCGGGCGAAAAGGCGGAGCGGGTGGCGCGCGAGATCGCGTCCCGACGCACCGTGGCGATGGTTGGCGACGGCATCAACGATGCGCCGGCCCTGGCCGCCGCCAGCGTCGGCATTGCCATGGCCGGCGGCACCGACGTGGCCATGCACACCGCCGGCATCACCCTGATGCGCGGCGACCCGGCCCTGGTGGCGGACGCCATCGCGGTCTCGCACGCCACCTACCGCAAGATCCGCCAGAACCTGGGCTGGGCCTTTGCCTACAACGTGGTCGGCATTCCGCTGGCCGCCTTCGGCCTGCTCAATCCGATGCTGGCCGGCGCCGCCATGGCCCTCAGCTCGGTGAGCGTGGTGAGCAATGCGCTGCTGCTGCGGCGCTGGCAACCGGCCGCCATGCAGGCTTCCATGCAGGCCGCAACCGATTCATCAACCGGCGGGGCCGTCGTGCCCCCATCGAAAGGAGAACACACCATGTACGAACTGACTGTCGAAGGCATGAGCTGCGGCCATTGCGTGGGCCGCGTGACGAAGACCGTGCAGGGCATCGACGCCGCTGCCAAGGTCGAGATCGACCTGCCGACCAAGAAAGTGAAGATCGACAGCGGCGCCGATCTGGACACGATCGCGGCGGCGATCGATGACGCCGGCTATCCGGTGACAGCGCGCGTAGCCGGCTGACGCTTCAGGCGCCGATCTCGGGCAGCGTTTTCAGGTTGCGTCCGATTTTCTCGCAGTCCGCGGCGGTCGGCTTGCGGTCCTGGGCGATGCCCAGGCTGCCCACGGTCCAGGCCTGCAGCCGCTCCTGCTCGTCGCGCACGAGGGCACTGGCGGCGCTGGCATCGCTCCGGCTGGTGCGCGTCAGCATGACCACGGCGGCCCCATCGAGGCCCGTTTTGTGCGCGGCCTGCCAGGCCGTGTAGGCATCCTGCATGGCCGGTGCGGTGGCGGGGAAGGTGTTGGCGCAGAAGCCGACGATCCCGCCCAGCAGGTCCTTGCGCGCCATCAGGCGCGTCAGGCGTGCTTCCTCGGCCGACATCGGCGTTGCCGGTGTCGCTGGGGCTGCGGGTGCGGGCACGGCGGGCTGCTCCTGGCGGTAGAAGTCCTTCGGGTCCTTCGGGTTGGCCTGGACCGCGGCGACCTTGGCCAGGAAACCGTCGGGTCGATCCAGCCTGCCTGTGATCGTTCCGATGGCCCGCCCGCGCTGGAATACCATCTGTTCCGGCAAGCCGATCGGCTTCTGGATGCTGCCGAAATCCGGGAACTTGTACCACACCGGCCACTGCACCCGTACATACTTGACCTTGGGGTCGCTTGCCGGCGCGACGGCCTTGTCGAAGGCCTTGTCGGCGCCGATGCAGTAGCGGCACTTGGGGTCGGGCGAGGTGAACTGGACGACGACGGTCTCGTTCTTCGCCAGGTAGGCGGCCAGGTTCTGCATCCTGAGTTCCTGCACGCGCGCCGCATGGGCGGACGTGGCGACAGCGCCGGCCAGGACGGCGGCGAGGAGAAATCCGGTACGAAGTGAGGGCATGGGAAGGAAAGGATGAAAGTCGACGCTGGGATTGTCGAGTATTCAAGCCTTTCCTTCAATTCGGCACGCATAAGGTGTGGCACAACGCGCCGAGAACACGTCAGTGCCGGTGCGTCTGCGGCTTGCGTGCCGACCCCGCCCCGTCCGCGGGCGCGGCGATCGTGCCGGGAGCCTGGGCCGGGGCCGGCAGCTCGCCGCTCCACTCGCGCGCCACCGTGCCCGCCGGATGCCGGTACCAGCCCGGATCGCGGTAGTCATTGCGCGCCAGTCCCTCGCGGATCTTCAGCACCGTGAACATGCCGCCCATCTCCAGGTTGCCGAAGGGGCCGCGCCCGGTCATCATCGGCAGCGTGTTCTCGGGCAGCGGCATCCGCATGTCGCCCATCGAGCCGCCCTTGTCGCCCATGACCATGTAGCCCGGGATCAGGTCGTTGATCTTCTCGGCCACGCCGCGGTGGTCGACGCCGATCAGGTTCGGCACCTCGTGGCCCATGGCGTTCATGGTGTGGTGCGACTTGTGGCAGTGGAAGGCCCAGTCGCCCGGATTGTCGGCCACGAACTCGATGGCGCGCATCTGGCCCACGGCGACATCGACGCTCACTTCCGGCCAGCGCGCTTCCGGCCTTACCCAGCCGCCGTCGGTGCACGACACTTCGAAGCGGTGCCCGTGCAGGTGGATCGGGTGGTTCGTCATGGTCAGGTTGCCGACGCGGATGCGCACGCGGTCGCCCAGGCGCGCCACCATCGGGTCGACGCCGGGGAAGACGCGGCTGTTCATGGTCCACAGATTAAAGTCGAGCATGGTGTTGGTGCGCGGCGTGTAGCTGCCCGGCTCGATGTCGAAGGCGCCGAGCAGCATCACGTAGTCGCGCTCGACCGCGTGCTGGCCCGGGTCCTTCGGGTGCGTGACCCAGAAGCCCATCATCCCCATCGCCATCTGCTGCATCTCGTCGGCATGCGGGTGGTACATGAAGGTGCCGGCATGGCGCGCCACGAATTCGTAGACGAAGGTCTTGCCGGGCGCGATGCCGGGCTGGGTCAGGCCGGTCACGCCGTCCATCCCGCAAGGCAGGATCTGGCCGTGCCAGTGCACGCTGGTGTGCTCGGGCAGCTTGTTGGTGACGAAGATGCGCACGCGGTCGCCCTCGACCACCTCGATGGTCGGGCCCGGACTCTGGCCGTTGTAGCCCCACAGGTTGGCCTGCATGCCGGGCGCGAGTTCGCGCACCACCGGTTCGGCGACCAGGTGGAATTCCTTGACGCCGTCCTTCATGCGCCAGGGCAGGGACCAGCCGTTCAGGGTAACGACCGGGTTGTAGGGGCGGCCGTTCGGCGGCGCCAGCGGCGCGGCGGTGGCGCCGGACGCCTGCGCATTGGCCTGATACGGTGCTTCGGGCAGGCCGGCGGCGCCGGCACGGCTGACGGCGGCCGCGCCGACCAGGGTGGTGGCGCCGCCGAGGAATGCTCTGCGGGTGGTCATGGTGCGTGTTCCTTGTGGTGGGGTGCGACGGGCCCGCCGAGGGCCAGTTGCAGTTCGGCTTCCTGGAGCCAGAAGTCCTTCAGGGCGTCGATGCTGGCGTTCACGGCGCCGGCCTGGTCGCGCGCGTCGACCAGCAGCTCGAAGGGGCTGGCCAGCATCCCGTTGTAGCGCAGCAGGACTTCGCCGGAGATCTTCTTGCGCAGAGGGAGGACCTCGTCGCGGTAGTGGCGCGCCAGGTCCCAGCTGCCGCGGTAGGCAAGATAGCGTTCGCGCGCTTCGCTGCGCGCGTTGACCGCGGTCTCGGCGACGCGGCGCAGCGACTGCATGTAGACGCCTTCCGCCCGGGCCGCGCGCGCGCCGCCCCAGTCAAACAACGGCAGTTCCAGCGATACCTCGTAGCCGCGCGAACGGGGTTCGCCGCTCTCGCTCTTGCGCTCGATGCCGAGGTCGAGCACGTTGACGAAGCGGGTGGCGCGGGTCAGGCCCAGGCTGGCGGCAAGGGCGGCCGCTTCCTGGCGCGCCGCCTGCACGTCGAGGCGGCGTTCCAAAGCGAGACGCTCGGTCTCGTTCAGCTCGAGCGGCGCGGCGGGCAGGTCGGGCAGGCGCTCGGGCAGGGTGTAGTCGGCCTGCTCGCCCCAGAGGCCGAGCAGGCGCGCCAGGCGTTCGCGGCTGGCGACCAGCGCCTGCTGCGCGCGCATGACGCCGGCGGCGGCTTCGGCATGGAATACCTCCTCGCGGGCGCTGTCGAGCGCGCTGGCGTTGCCGGAGCGGCGCATGCGGCCGCTCAGTTCGGCGCTGGCCTCGGCGGCGGCGTTCACGCGCCGCGCGTAGTCCAGGCCCTGGCGCGCGGCAACCGCCTCGACCCAGGCGCGGCGCGTTTCCAGGGCATGGCGCTCGATTGCGGCGCCGACCCTGAGTTTGGCGCTTTCGAAGCGCGTGCTTTCCAGGCGCTGCGCCAGCGGCAGGGTAAGCGCCTGCACCAGGCTGAAGGTGAGCGTGCGTTCGATCTCGACGGCGCCGCCGCCGGCGGTGCGCTTGAAACCGAAGCCGGGATTCTGCAGGCGCGCCGCCTGGGCCAGGTCGGCCTGGGCGACGCCGACTTCCCAGTAGCTGGCCTGCAGGCCGGGATGGTTCAGCAGGGCGATGCGCACTGCCGCATCCTGGCCGAGCGGCTGCGCCAGCAGGGCGCGCACGGTGTCGGCCACGGCGCGCTCGTCGGCCTCGGTGCGCACCAGCTTCGCTTCGGCGCCGGTGCGGGCGCGGGCGCTGTCGGCGACGGCGCCGAACCCGCCATCCGGCGTCATGCCGGCACAGCCGGCCAATAGCGCGACGCCGGCCGCCAGCGCGCTCCGCATGGATAAGGTCAGGAAAGGGGCGGGCATCAGTGATGCCCCTCGTGCTGGCGGGCGGCCGGCGCGGGCGCGGGCGCGGCAGGCTGCATGACGTGGCCGGCGTGTGCATCGGCCGCGGCCGGCATCGTGTGGCCCGCGTGCGGATCGGCAGCGGCAGCGGGCATGGCGTGGCCGGCATGCGGATCGGCCGGCGCCGCCTGTGGCATGGCATGCCCGGCGTGGCCGTGCGCCGCGTGATCGTGGCCGGGTGTGGGTTCGGGACCAGGTCCGGATGCGGCGCCGACGATGCGGTTCTGTTCCTTCCAGGCCTGGTCGGGCGTGACGGGTTCGGCGGGACGCGGCTGGTAGACGACGGCCGGTCGGTACTGCGTCGGCGGCACCGGCGCCTTGGGGTCGGCGGCGGGCACGCCTGCGTGCGCGGCAGCGGCCAGCAGGCAGCTCAAGGCCGCGCAGGCAGGCGCGATGCGCGAGATTGCGGATGACATGGAATCCTCTCTGGTGACAAATGACAGGGCCGCGCGTCAGGAAAACGGCGCGGCAACAGGCAGATCAGGCGAGGACGAAGCGGGGAGGTCGTTCGGGCAGGGCCAGGTCGACCGACGGCGGGGAGGCGCTGGACAAGGGCACCGCCAGGCGCGGCGGCGCATGCACCGGCAGGGCAATCACCGGAGCGGGCGCGATGGCCGCGCCGATCGAGCAGGCCGAACAGGCGCCGCACTTGGCGTTGCCCTGGTGTTGCATCGTGTGGTGGCTGGCGCCGGGGTCGGCCGTTGCGTGCTGTTCGGCGTCGTGCATGCCGTGGTGGGCATGGTCCGCAGGCATCGACATTGGCGCCGACACCGGCGCCGCCGGCGGCATGTGCCCGCTTGCGCAGCCGAGCATGGCCGCCGAGGCAAAACCCTGGAAGGGAATTGCCAGCAGGACCAGCCACAGGGTCAGGGTGCGCAAAAGGGTGTTCACACGATTATTCTAGCACGCTGTCTCATCGATACGACGATCGGCGGTCCGGGAAATAGTTGCCGGTTGTCAGCATAAAAACCAACTGATAAGATGTTGCTTGTTGGTTAATACCTGTTAAAAAAAGGACCACGCAGATGGCCTGGATCGCCCAGCTCCTGATTCCACGGCGCCGCAAGAACCGGCGCGAACTCGCCGACCGCGCCGGCGAGGTGGTCAGGCACGTCCTGTTCGACATGGGCATCGAGCGTTTCCTGCACGGCACCATGCTGGTCGACCGCCAGTACCGCATGCGCTTCGTCAGCGGCAAGCTGCCGGGCGGCGTCGCGCTGGCCGCCGTGCCGGTCGCAACGCTGGCGCGCGCCCATGCGCTGCAGGCCGCCGTGCCGCAACTGCCGGCGCTGGCCGCCTTCCACCAGCACGACGTCGGCTTGCTGGTCGAGGAATTGATGGCCGCGCTGCTGGCCCAGTCGGCGCCCCTGCGCGCCTTGCCCGAAGTGCGCTACCGGCCCGCCGAGCGCAGCGCCGCCGCTTCGAAATAAACGCGCCGGATCGCCGGATCGAAGGCATGCACCGCGCGCTCCAGGCGGGCGATGGCGAGGTCGACTTCGTCGATCCGCATGCCGCGCCGGAAGCGTACGGCGGCCGTCAGCAGCACGTCGTCCGGTCCCAGTTGCATGGTCATCAGCTGGCCCACGGCTTCGAGGTCGGGGTCGGCGCGGAACAATTCCTTCAACTGGCCGGTCTGCTCCACTCCCACGCTTTCGCCCACCAGCAGGCCGCCGGTTTCATGCGCCAGGGTCCAGGCCGCGCCCACCAGCAGCAGGCCGATGACAATCGAGGCGGCCGGGTCGATGTAGGGATTGTCCAGCAGGTGTCCGAGCCAGATGCCGCCGGCGGCCACCAGGATGCCGATCAGGGCCGCGCTGTCTTCGATGAAGACGGTGAACACCGAGGCGTCCTTGCTGGCCTTGACGGTTTGCCAGAGCGTGGCGCCGGGCAGGCGGTTGCTGTTCAGTGCGCGCCGCGAAACGTTCCAGCTGTATCCTTCGAACAGGAAGGCGACGCCGAGCACGACGTAGTTCCAGAACGGGTCTTCGAGCGGCGCCGGTTCCTGCAGGCTATGGATGCCGTGGTAGATCGACAGGCCGCCGCCCAGCGTGAACACCGACAGCGCCACGATCAGGGCCCAGAAATACACGGCCTTGCCGTAGCCGAAAGGGTGGCGCGCATCGGGCTTGCGGCTCGAGATTTTTTCGCCGACCAGCAGCAACAGTTCGTTGCCGGTATCGACCGCCGAATGGATGCCCTCGGCCAGCATGGCGGCGCTGCCGGTGACGGCGGCGACCGTGAACTTGGCGGCGGCGATGCCGAGGTTGGCGACGATGGCGGCGTAGATGACCTTGCGGCTGTCGGTGGCGGGTGCGGTGTTCTTGTTATCGGACATGGAGGTTGCTGCGATGAGGAGGAGAAGTTGGTCGTGAAGCCCAGTCTAGCCAATTCGCCGGTTTTGCCGGGCACGCTTGCCCCGTTGCCCGCATCACGGATGCCCGCATGAGCACCCGCAACCTGCACAACCTGTTCGCGCCGCGTTCGGTGGCCCTCGTCGGCGCCTCCAGCCGGCCGGGCAGCCTGGGCGCGACGCTGCTGGCCAACCTGGCGGCCGGCGGCTTCAAGGGTCCGGTGTATCCGGTCAATCCGAAGTACACGGAACTGGATGGCCAGCCCGTCTTCGCCAGCGTGGCCGACCTGCCGGCCGCGCCCGATCTCGCCATCGTCTGCACCCCGGCCGCCACCGTCCCGGCCATCATCCGCCAGCTCGGCGAAAAGGGCACGCGCGCCGCCATCGTGCTCAGTGCCGGCCTGGCCGAGGCGCGCCTGGAAAACGGCCGCTCGGTCAAGCAGGCGATGCTCGACGCCGCCCATCCGTATCTGCTGCGCATCCTCGGCGCCAACAGCGCCGGCCTGCTGTCGCCCGGCCTGGGCCTGAACGCCAGCGTCGCCCACAGCGGCGCGCTGCCGGGGCGGATCGCCTTTGTCTCGCAGTCGGGCGCCCTGATGACCGGCGTGCTGGACCGGGCGCGCTCGCGCGGCATCGGCTTTTCCCACTTCATCGCGCTGGGCGACTCGAGCGACGTCGACCTCGGCGACGTGCTCGATTACCTTGCCAGCGACGGCGCCACCGGCTCGATCCTGCTGTACGTGGAAAACCTGCGCTATGCGCGCAAGTTCATGTCGGCGGCGCGGGCGGCGGCGCGCAGCAAACCGACCCTGGTGCTGAAGGCGGGGCGGGTGGCGAATGGCGTGCGCGCCGCCGCCAGCGAGACCGGGCTGCTGGCCGGCGCCGACGACGTCTTCGACGCCGCCATCCGCCGCGCCGGCATGCTGCGCGTGTTCACCACCGAGGAACTGTTCTCGGCGGTCGAGACCCTGGCCCACGCCAAGCCGCTGTACGGCGAGCGCCTGCTGATCCTGTCGAACGGCGCCGGCCCCGGCGTGCTGGCGCTGGACGCCCTGGTCTGCGGCGGCGGCACGGCAGCGCGGCTCTCGCCGGAATCAATCGAGCGCCTGGCCGCGCTGCTGCCGGCCAGTCCGCCGCGCGCCAATCCCGTCAATCTACTCGGCGACGCCGAACCCGAGCGCTACCGCCAGGCGCTCGAGATCCTGTTGCAGGACAAGGGCCTGGACGCGGTGCTGGTCGTGCATTCGCCCACCGCTACCGTCGACCCGGCCGACATCGCGCGCGCCATCGCGCCGCTGGCGCGCGCTTCCTCGCGCAACGTGCTGTCGTGCTGGCTGGGCGGCGATTCGGTGACCGCGGCGCGCGAGATCGCATCAAGCGCCGGCATGCCGACCTTCGACACGCCCGAGGAGGCGGTCGCCGGCTTCCTGCAGATCGTCCACTACCGCCAGAACCAGAACCTGCTGATGCAGGTGCCGCCCTCGATCTCCAGCACCCTGGCGTCGGGCCGCGCCACCGCGCGCGCCCTGGTGCGCGAAGCGCTGGCGGCGGGGCGCTACCTGCTGTCCGACCCGGAAACCAAGGCCATCCTGCGCGCCTACGGCATGGCCCTGGTCGAAACGCGCCGCGCCGGCGACGTCGAGGAAGCGGTGGCGGCGGCGAAAAGCATCGGCTTTCCGGTGGCCGTGAAAATCCTGTCGCCGGACGTGATGCACAAGTCGGACGTCGGCGGCGTGGCCCTTGACCTCGATTCCGAACAGGCCGTGCGCGCGGCGGCCGGGCGGGTGCGGCGCCAGCTAACCGAACTGCGCCCCGACGCCCGCTTCGAGGGCTTTTCGGTGCAGGCCATGGCGCGCCGGCCCGAAGGACATGAACTGATCCTGGGCGCGGCCACCGACCCGGTGTTCGGGCCGGTGATCCTGTTCGGCCAGGGCGGCGTGGCGGTGGAAGTGACCGACGACCACGCGGTGGCGCTGCCGCCGCTGAACGCGGTGCTGGCGCGCGAACTGGTCGACCGCACGCGCGTGGCGCGCCTGCTGGCCGGCTACCGGAACCGGCCGGCGGCCGACATGAACGCGATCCTCGCCACCCTGGTGCAGGTGGCGCGCCTGGTATCGGACATTCCGGAAATCGTCGAACTCGACATCAATCCGCTGATCGCCGATGCCGCCGGCGCCGTGGTGCTGGACGCGCGCATGCGCCTGGCCATGGCCGACCGTTCCGCCAGCACCCTCGACCGCCTGGCGATCCGTCCCTATCCGCGCGAACTGGAACAGACCATTCCCTGGCAGGGCGGCTCGCTGCTGCTGCGGCCGGTGCGGCCGGAAGACGGGCCGGCCCACCTGCGCTTCTTCGACGCGCTCACGCCCGACGACATCCGCTACCGCATGTTCGTGCGCATCCGCGAACTGCAGCCCTCGCAGCTGGCGCGCTTCACCCAGATCGACTACGACCGCGAGATGGCCTTCATCGCCACCCGCCCGGGGGCCGATGGCCAGCCCGAGACGCTGGGAGTGGGGCGGGTAGTGGCCGATCCCGACAACACCTCGGCCGAATTCGCGGTGACCGTGCGCTCCGACCTGAAGGGCATGGGCCTGGGGCGCATCCTGATGGAAAAGCTGATCGCGTATTGCCGCGCACGCGGCACGCGCGAGATCGTCGGCGAGGTGCTGCCGCAGAACAGCCGCATGATCGGGTTGGTGAAAAAGCTCGGCTTCGAGGTGACCCCGACCGGGGAAGAAGGGGTGCGCAAGCTGACATTGAAGTTGCAATAAAATTTCATCAAGCGCCGTTCGATGAAATTTTATTTCACGGTGGCGGCGCCGCCAGCCAGCTGTCCGGCGCGCCCTGGCGCTTGTGGCGCCGCCAGGCAGCGATACCCATGCACGCCGGCGTGCCGATATGGATCACGATCAGCCACCACAGGCTGCCGCTCAGCGCATATGCCGTGGTGAACACGAATGCCGATACGATGCTGCCGGCGAATTGCCTGGGCGTCGAGTACCCGTGGCCGATGCCGTAGGCCAGCGCCGCCAGCACGACCGCGCCGGCCATGCCCGCATGCGGCGCGAGCACCAGCAGCAGGAAGCCGCGGTAGAGGATTTCCCAGCCCGCGCCCAGGGCCAGGCACATCACCAGGAAGGCGGCCAGTTCGCCGGCCGTGCGCGGGGGCGCCACGCCGTCCTCGAGCGCGGCTGCCAGTTGCGCCCGCGCGGCCGCATCCATGCGCCGCTCCTGGAAAGCGGCGCCACAGTGCAGGAGCAGCACCAGCACGAGCGCCAGGCCGATGCCCCACTGGCCGGCCGTACCCGGCCAGCCCAGCCCCAGTTCGTCCGGCGTGCGCCCGCGGTACCAGCAAGCAGCGGCGAGAACGGCCAGCATCGCGGCCAGGCGCGCCGTCATCGACCAGTACAGGTGCCCGCGCGCGCGCGCGCGCGCCGGCACCCGCGTCGCTCCTTTGCGCAGGCTGCGCCACATCTGCCGGACAGGCATGACGACCAGGAGATAGACGGCTAGCGGAAGTTCGATCATGACGCGGCGCGCAGACATGGCAACAGGTCATCTTAAGCCAGGCCTTGCCATGCGCTTGGCGTTGCGACAAGCCGCGCCAAGGGTCCCGCCAACGCGCTAGCGCCGGAAGCGCACGTCCTCGGTCACGACGCGTTGTTCGCCGCGGGCATCGCCTTTCGGCTTCTTCGGCTTCTTCGGTTTCTTGACGATCTGGCCGCTGGCATTCGTTTCCGGCACCCGGTGGTCCGGCTCGAAGCCGCTTTCCTCGACCCGCTTCAGGTTTTGCCTGGTGAGCATCTCGATGGCGGCCAGTTGCTGCACTTCGTCGGCGCAGACCAGCGACACCGCTTCGCCCGAGGCCCCGGCGCGGCCGGTGCGCCCGGTCCGGTGCACGTAGTCCTCGGCCACGATCGGCAGGTCGACGTTCACGACAACCGGCAAGTCCTCGATGTCGAGGCCGCGCGCGGCGACGTCGGTGGCCACCAGCACTTTCACTTCGCCGGCCTTGAAGCGCTCGAGTGCGCGCAGGCGCGCCGGTTGCGGCTTGTCGCCGTGGATCGAATCGACGGCGATGCGCTTCGCTTCCAGCAGGGCCACCAGTTCGTCCACACCCTTGCGGGTCTTGGCAAAGGCCAGCACCTGGCCCCAGTCGTGTTTTTTCAGCAAGTGCAGGAACAGTTCCGGCTTGCGCTTCTTGTCGACCGGCACCGCCCACTGCTTGATCGCCTTGACGGGGGTGTTGCGCGGCGCGGTCTCGATGCTGACCGGATCGGCCAGCAGTTTGGCTGCCAGCGCGCGGATCGGGTCCGAGAAGGTGGCCGAGAACAGCAGGGTCTGGCGCTTTTTCGGCAGCGCCGCCAATACCTGGTCGAGTTCGCGCGAAAAGCCGAGGTCGAGCATGCGGTCGGCTTCGTCGAGCACCAGCATCTGCGTCGCGTTGAACTTCAGGGCGTTCTGCCGGTGCAGGTCGAGCAGGCGGCCGGGCGTGGCCACCAGCAAGTCGACGCCCTTGCGCAGGCGCATCATCTGCGGGTTGATGCTGACGCCGCCGTAGGCGACCATGGTGCGCAGCGGCAGGCCGGCGCCGTAGGTCGTGAAGCTCGTGTGCACCTGCTCGGCCAGTTCGCGCGTCGGCACCAGGATCAGGGCGCGTGCGGTGTTGCTGGCCAGCGGCGTGCCTTCCATGACCAGGCGCTGCAGCAGGGGCAGGGCGAAGCCGGCGGTCTTGCCGGTGCCGGTCTGGGCCGCGGCCATGACGTCGCGGCCGGCCAGCACGGCGGGAATCGCCTGGGCCTGGATCGGGGTCGGATTCTTGTAGGCGAGCGTGTCGAGGGTGCGGGCGATCTGGTCGATCAGGCCGAGCGAGGCAAACGTCATGGAAACCTTGGGGCAATGGTGAACAACCGACAGTTTACCTTGCTGCGCGCCGGCCGGCGCGACTTTGCATGCGCTCTAGCCCCCAGGCGCCTTGATCAGCGGTCGAGGAAGCGGTCGAAGACCGCGGGCGCGGTCGGTTTCACCGGCTCGTGGCGGTCCTTGCAGGCGCTCACGAACAGGCAGGCAAGGAAGAGGGCGGACCAGCGCAGGACATAGGTTTTCATGGCGATCTCCTTGGCGCAGATGATAACCCCATTTCGGCGCCGGCCGCGCGCCGCTCAGAACCGGTAGGACAGGCTGGCGCGCAGCACCGGATAGACCTTGTAGTCCGAGGCTTCGTCGGCCAGGCGCGCTTCCTCGACCGCCACGTCGCCCGCGAGCCGGTTGCACAATTCGGACTGCACGGTGCAGTTGACGCTGCGCAGGCTGACGCGTGCCTTGCCCTGGTAAAAGGCGCCGAGGTCGCCGCCGAAGCTCCAGCCGCGCTCGCTACTCAGGGGATTGCCCCAGCCGATGCCGATGTAGGGCGCGGCCTTGCGGAAGTCGACCTTCCCGACCAGCACGCCGACGTCGGCCGCCGTGTACTGGCGCCCGTTCAGGCGGAACACGCCGTTCAGGTCCGGCGTGGCGAGGGCGTCGAAGCGAGTGTCGTTGTAGAACACGCCGCCGGTGATGCGAAAACTGCTGCCGGCGCGCGGATACCAGTCGAGCAGGGCGTCCACGGTCTGCAGCTTGCCGTCGAGGTCGTACTCGATCTGGCCCGAGCGCTTGGTGAAGTCGTGCTTGAAGTAATTCACGCCGAGGCGGCCGTTCAGGCTGGGCGTGAAGCCATAGACGAGGTGGGCGCCGACGCCAGTGGTGCCCAGATCGGCGGAGACGCCGACCTGGGCCTGGGCCGTCGTCGCGGCGACCAGGCCGGCAAGGGCCACGATAAGACGCGGGGCTGACATGGAATACGGCATGAAATCCTCCAGGCTGGATGCGTTGAGCCGATTGTAGCGATGCCGCCGTCGCATCCGCACCACATGGCGAATTCCGCGCGGCATTTGTAAATGTGTGTTGCAGCGAACCAAGAAGTCACCTTTCAGCTGCTACAGTTCTCACATAGACAAGATCAACCTAGCTACGAGAGGACCCGTGCCATGATTTCACCATTCAAACTCCTGATCGCCGGCGTCGCCCTGGCTGCCTACGCACTGCCGGCCGTGGCCGCCACCAACGTCAGCATCAACATCGGCCAGCCCGGCTTCTACGGCCGCCTCGACATCGGCGACTACGGCCGTCCGCCGGTCATCTACGAACGCCCGGTGATCGTGCGCGAGGTGCGCCACGTGCGCGTCGAACCAATCTACCTGCGCGTGCCGGCCGGCCACCGCAGCAACTGGAAACGCTACTGCGGCCGCTACGACGCCTGCGGCCGTCCGGTGATGTTCGTGCGCGACGACTGGTACACCAACACCTATGCGCCGCGCTGGCGCGAGCGTCACCCCCGTCCGATGCACCACCACGGCCGTCCGGAGCACCACGACC
>DAMABW010000038.1:0-10188 GCA_031999925.1 Massilia sp.
ATTCCGGATCGAGGGCGCGGCCGCGCACGCCGATCTCGCTGCCGGCGCCGGAAATCGTCAAGCCGGTCAGCCACAACCCGTCGACGTGCTGGCGCGCCAGCGCGCGGAAGTATTCGGCGTAGCCGCGCGTATTGCCCAATCCTCCGCCCTGCAACACGCCCGACACTTCGCGCAGCGCGCCCAGTTGGCGTTCGGCCTCCACCACGGCGGCGGCCAGCGCCGGGTCTTTCTGGCGCGGCGGGAATTCGGCGTTCACGGCCGTCAGGCGCGCCTGGCGCTGTTGCAACTGGGCGGCGCCGGCGTCGGCATCCTTTTGCAGGGACGCGACGCGCGCATTGCCGTACAGGCCCATCGCGACCACGCCCAGCACCAGCACGCCCAGGGCTTGCGCCATGGTGCGGGTCGAGAAGATCTTCTTCTGCTGCAGGAAGATCGGATTGAACAGGTTGATCTGCTGGCTCACAGCACCGTCTCCTCATGGCGCAGGGCCGCGCCGAGCGGCACCAGGAAACGCTGCTGCAGGGTCTTGTCGGCCAGTTCCGGCGCGCGCGCGAAATCGAAGAGCGTGGCCAGGTCGAGCGAGTCGACCGGCATGTAGAGGTTGCTCGACAGGTATTCCTCGAGGCCGCTGATGCTGGACGGCGCCAGCACCAGCTTGGCCACGCTGATGAAGGAATACTGGCGCTCGAAGTTGTCGAGCGAGCGTTGCAGTTCGAGCGTGATGCGGTCGAAGCCGGCGTGCTTGCGGTCGTGGTCGGCGTCGAGCAGTTGTTCGAGCGAGATGTCGATGCGGCGCGTCAGGTACAGTTCGCCCTTGTACGACACGGTCAGCAGGCCGCCGTCCTCGCCGAACGAGAGCATGGCGACGCCGCGTCCGGGCGGCTCGACCATCTTCGCGATATTCCGCTGCGCCATTTCCGGGATATCGATCACGGCCATGTCGATCTTCGCACCGCTGAACAGCTTCTGGCGGCCTTCGATGATGCTGTTGCGCGCCGCGATGGCGAACATCGAGTGCTGGGCGCGCGTGGCGGCGCCCTCGTCCACCGGCAGGTCGAGCACGTCGACGGTGGCGTCGTCGATATGGAAGTCGAGCATGTCCTTCAGGCGCCAGCGCACCGCGGTCTTGAGTTCGTCTGCCGCCACGTTGGGCGCGTCGACCGACAGGATCTGGTACTCGCCGGACGCGAGCACGGTGCTGCACTGGTAGGCATTGGCGTGCAGTTCGCGGCCCAGTTTCTCCAGCAGTTCCGGCCCCACCTTACCCTGGTAGAACACCGCCTGGCGCACTTGCGGACGAATGTCCGGCGCGGTCTGCATGCTGACGGCGGCAATGCCGTCGCGCTGCAGGCTGATCGCCAGCCACCCTTCTCTCTTCTTTGCTCTTCTAAAAAAACGCATGCGGGTCCGGTTCGATGTGTCGGCTACGCCGACGTGTTGCCGAAAGAGTCGCCAATAAAGGCTTGATTATATTCAAGTACGGAAACAAAGCGATACAAATAATGACCCTTTGGCCCCGCGAGCGGCGATTCTTGTTGCAGCGGGCGCGTCAATAGACTTCGCGCAGGTAGATCGTCGGCTTGCGCGTGGCGCCGAAGTTCACGCGGCCGCGCGTACCCGGCAGCCAGCCCGGCAGGCCGACCTGCACCCAGGTACTGCCGGCGTTCGCGGCGCCGGGCGCGGCCAGCCAGTAGACGCCGGCGCCGTTGGTCAGCGTGACGGCCTGGGCCGACGCGTCCTTCACGATCGCCGCATTGCAGTTGTCCAGGTTGCGCTGGTTCGCCGCCGGGTCCTTGGCGCCCGCCGTCTTCAGGTTGAGCAGGCAGGACCTAAAGGTGGATGCGGGTGCGAACGCCGTGCTGGTGTCGTTGTCGTTGTTCCAGTTGGCGCCGTCGAAGTACTGCGCCTGCAGCGTCAACGGCGTGCGCCGCGTGTTCGTGCCCTGGGCGCTGCCGACGTTCAAGCGGCCATTGACGAGCATGATGCCGGCTTCCTCGGCGTCGTCCGGGTTGTTGCGTTTCGAGGTCACCGTGGCGGTTTTCTGGCTGCCGTCGGCATTCTTGCCGGGAAGCAGCTCGCTGGAACTGGCGCGGATGAAGATGGCCGCCGGCGCGCTCGGCGCGGTGGTGGCATCGACGTTGTACGGCACCGGCAGCGTGGCGCTGGTGGAACCGCTCATGCGCGCCACGCCCGAGTCCGATCCGAGGGCGGCGCTGTCGTCTTTCAGCTTGTTGCCGGACGCCTGGTCCCCGCCCTCGGCCGTCATCGCGGTCAGCGTGATCGGGCGGCGCCATGCGCCTTCGTAGTTCTGCAAGAGAACGCCTTTGGCGTTGTGGGCGCTGACCTGGACATCGAAGGGCTGGCCCGAGTAGGCCGCCCCGCTCAGGTCGGGGGCGCACTTCATCGGCTCCTCGCATTCGAGCGGCGCAGAATCGATCCGGGTTTCGTAATGGTCGGGGAAGAAGCGTCCGATCGTGGTGCTGCCGCTGGCGCCGACATCGGTACCGGTGGTCAGGTAACTCAACAGCGTCGGCTGCAGGGTGATGATGCCGACCTCGTCGTAGTTCAGCTTCACGGTGACGCTGCCGCTGTTCTTGTTCTGGATCCTGACCGGCTCGGCCAGTTTGCCCGGCACAGTCATCTTCTCGACGCCGGCCAGCGGCGCCATCGCGATGTCGAAATCGGGCAGCGTCGATTCGTTGCCGAAATTCGGCGCCGTCTTGCCATCGCTGAGGAGCGCGATCAGCGCCGCATTGAAGTCTTCGCCGGCGCGTGCGAAACCCGGGCCGTCGGCGCCGGTCGCGCCGGGATTGACCAAGCCGTCGAGACTGACGATGCTGCCGCTCTTGAAGGCCACCGTGGTCGGCAAGGACACGAAACCGTTCGACGACGCGACATTCTTGTTGGCCAGCAGGTTCAACTGCACCAGGCCGACGTCCTCGTAGACGAACGGCAGGGCGGCCGATGCCTTGCTCTTCTCGAACGCGACATTCGTGCTGCTCGACCAGGCCGTCGTGCTGCCGGCGGCCGGCGTGGCGCCGTTCGCTGTGCAAGGTTGCAGGGTGACGCCGCCATATCTGGCGCCCACCGTGCCGCTGGCTGGGTCCTGGCAGGTCAGGCTGAACTGCATCGGCACGGTGGTTGCCGCGCTGGTGCCGGGCGCCGCCGCCCGGTTGTTGGCAAAGGCGGTTACGTAGATGGTCGCCGGCGTGCCGCTGCCGCCGCGCATGTTGGCATCGTAAGCGGGGCAGGCAACGGTATTGTAGGTGCTGCCGATCGGGCATTCCTTGGCGGTGAACTTGTAGCCGGACGTCGTCACCGGGGCGGCGACACCGGTCGCCGTGTCCGAGACGGTGTTGTTGGCGTTGTTGTTGTCCGAGGTGCCGGTGACGGTGGCGCTGTTGGTCAGCGAGCCGGCCTGGTTGACGGTGGCATTGATCGTCAGCGGCGGCGCGCTCGCGTTCGGCGCGATCGCGGTCCTGTAGGTGCAGGTCACCACCTGGCCGTTGGCCGCGCAGGTCCAGCCGCTGCCGCTGCTCGATGCGTAGCTCATCCCGGCCGGCAGCGTGTCGGTGACCGTGATCGGGCCGGCCTCGGTGTAGGGCCCGTTGTTCTTCACGGTCAGCGCGTAGCTGGCGGTTTGCCCGACCTGCAGCGAGCCGCCGCGCGTCATGGACAGCGACAGGTCCGATACCGGCAGGGTCGGCACCAGCAGCACCTCGGCGTTCAGGATCACCAGGTCTTGCCCGGTGCGGTAGGTGGTGGTCACGGTCGGCGCATAGAAAATCCACTGCACGACCTCGGTGTCGTAGGCGTCGAAGTCGATGCCGTAGGAATAGGAATCGCGGTTGATGTTGCTCTTCGAATTGAACTGGTTGCCCGACTGGTTCATGTCGTCGGTCAGTTCGTTGCCGTTGAAGAGCAGGTTCTCGCCCGAGGCCAGCAGGGTCGAGTCGCCTTCCCAGGTGATGTGGCCGACGCGCGCCTTTTCGCGGATCGGCAGCCAGGGCGTGGGCCAGCGGAAGTTGGTGGCGGTCAGCGTGAATTCGCTGTTCTGCAGGTAGCGGAAACCCTCGTACAGGTTCAGCACGCGCTCGGCCTCGTTCGGATGCGAGTACACCACCAGCAGCGAAAAGCCGCCCAGCACCGCCTGCGAGGCGCACCAGGGATTGCCGGTCGAGACGGTCAGGCCCGAGAAGCTGTATGTGCCCGAGCCCTTGGCCTTGACCGTGTCGGTGACGTCGGCGGCGCCGCCGAAATAATTCATGCCGTTGCCGACCGTGCTCGACGAATACTTGCGCGTTGCCGCCACCGATTTGCCCTGGAAGGTCACGGTGTTGTCGGCGGAACCGGAGCCGGCCCAGTAGAGCTGGGCCGAGAGCACCGTGGCGCCGCTCGGCAGCGTCAGCGTCGCCGTGCGGTTGGTGGTCGAGGACGCCACCGCGCAGGCATTGCCGTTGTTGCTCTGCGTGCGCAGCGTGACCTGGGTGCCGGTGAAGTTGACCGCCCCGTTGAAGCTCTGGGTCAGCGCGATGGCGGTATCGGCGCGGGCCGGAACCGCGCCGCCCAGCAGCAGGCAGGCCAGCGCCAGCATGCGCAGCAGGTAGTGGAGGTAATGGAAAACGGCCTTCACAGCTGGACCTCGATCACGCGCTCGACATAGTCGGGATTGTTGACAGGCGCCGGGCAGGCGTCGCCGCTCGCCGGCAGCGCGGTGCTGCAGGCGGTGGCGCGGATCGTCCAGCGATCCAGGCTTGCGGTGGCGTTGAAGCCGGCGCCCGAGGTCATCCAGCATTCGACCCGCACCGAGAAACCGGCCATCACCGAGTCGGCCGGCAGGGCGAACGAGTTGGCGGCCGCACGCGCACCGCCCGCGCCAGGCGCGCTGCAATAGGCCGCGCCGTTCGTCGAACGCTGGAACAGGGCCCACTCGATGCCGGTGCGGGCCGCCTGGTAGACGCGCGCGCCGCGTTCGTCGAGCGCGGCCGACTGGCGCTGGGTGCCGAACACCGAGACCAGGGCGGTGGCCAGGCCCGCCAGCACGACCAGCAGGAAGATCGCGGTGACGAGGCCGGCGCCGCGCTGGCGCCGGCGTTGCCCAGGCATGGAAAGGAAGAAAGGCGGCATCATGGCGTATTATCGACCTGGACCTGGTGCACCAGGCGCAGCGCCGGATCGGCGATGTTGCGGGTGCGTAGCGACAGCGTCAGCACCACCAGGCCGGCGCGCGAGGCGGCCACGCTGTCGCTGCGGAACACGCCGGCGCAGGTGGCGACGCGCGCGGCCAGGGTGTTCGCCTGGCCGCCCACCGGCGGCACCGCTTGCGCCGCGCGGATCGGGTAGCCTGCGTAGCGGCGGATCTGGAACCCGCCGCCCACCGCCTCGCAGACATACGATACCGGACCGGTCACGACCTGGAAGCGCGCATCGGGCGACGGCGACGGCACTTGCGCCTGCGCGAAAGGATTGGCGGCGAGGGTGACCAGCGGCGCATTCGGGCTGCCCGTGTCGACCGCGCTCACCTGCGCCAGCGTGTTGCCGGCATAGGCGTCCGCGTCCTGCACGCCGAGGTTGAACACGGCGATGAAGTCGCGGTTCGGCACGATCGCTGCACGCAAGGGGCCGACCACGGAAAAGCGCCGCTCGGCCGGATCGGTGAACGAAAGCGGCGTGCCGTTCGTGGCCTCGTCCTCGACGGCCAGGTAACGGCCGCCGCTGCTGGTCATCAGGAATTCGATGGCGCTGCCGGTAGCGTTCACGCGCACGCTGTTCGGCAGCGCCAGGCGGATGTCGCGCGCCATGCGGCGCAGCGCGAGGTCGGCTTCGTCGGTCGCCTCGGCACGCGCCACGGTGTCGACGTAGCCCTGGATCGGGGCGCGGATGAAGACGGCGACGATGGCGCCCAGGATGCCGATGATGACGATCACCATGATCGCCTCGACCAGGGTGAAGCCGCCCTGCCCTGCCGTGCGGAAGCGGCGCGTCATTGGAACCCCGGGCGCGCATAGCGCGTGCGGTAGGCATCGAGCACCACCGGGGCGTCGCCGCCGAAGGCCACGCTGACGCGGATGCGCAGGGCGTCGGTATTCGCGGCGCTGCCGGCGGCGGCGCCGATGCCGTTCGCGCCGATCTGGACCGGGCTGACCGTCAAGGTGGCGGTGTAGCCGTTCACGGCGATCGCCTGGCCGGTGACGTCGGCCAGCGCGCCCGCCGCATTGTTGAAGGCCGTCGTGGAACCAGTGTTGGCCGCGCTCACGTAGTCGTTGACGTTGTCGAAGGGGCGCGGGTTCACCGGTTCCGGCGCGACCTGGCCCCAGTTCTCGGGAATCGTGCACGGCGGATTGGCGGGATCGTCGTACACCGGGTCGTTCGGATCGCAGCGCGTGAAGCCGGCGCCGCGCACTTCTTCGAGCAGGCCTTCGGCGATCATCAGCGCCTGCTTGCGGCGCAGCGGGTCGGCGCTGCTGGCGGTGGTGATGCGCATGACGGCCATGATGCTGGCCAGCGCCACCGAGACGATCACGATGAACATGATCAGCTCGATCATCGTCACGCCACGCTGGCGGCGCGGGAACCGCGCCTCAGAAGACATAGCCGGTCTCCGGGGCGACGCTGACGCTGCGGGTGTTGCCGTTGCCGGACAGGGTCACGGTCAGGCCGCCGAAGGTGGTCGCGTTGATGTCGAAAGGCTGGCCGAGTGCGTTGAAGCCGAAGGAGGTGATGTTGCGGTTGGCGCTGCCGGCGACGTTGTTGGGACGGCCCTCGCACATCCAGGTGCGCGCATTGCAGGCGGCGCGGGTGGCGGCGGTATCGCTGTTCTGGCCGGAAGGGGCCGGGACCTGGTTGGCGGCGGTGCAGTTGGCCTGGTTGTCGAAGCAGAGCGCGGCGCTGTTCGGGCCGAGGATGACGAACACGTTGCGGTGCTGGGCAATGGCGATCTTCTGGCCATAGCGCAGGATGCTGCGCAGCTGTTCGGAGGCGGCTTCGGTGTCGTAGACCGAGCGGTCGAAAAAGCGCGTGATCGCCAGCGCCGACAGGATGCCGACGAGGACGATCACGATGACCAGTTCCACCATGGTGAAGCCATGCTGGAACCGGAGGAAACGGCGGCGGCCGTGGCTGGATGCGCGATACGAATTACGATGCAAGCCAGCCACGTCAGCCGCGGACCCGATTAACGGCAGTTGTCGGCAGTGGCGGTCGCAGCCACGGTCACGGTCGGGATCGTGTTCGCAGCAAGTGCCGGGGTGTAGGTCAGGAAGCAGTTGACCGCGGTAGCAGTGTTGTTGATGTTGTTAGGAACGATACCGATCGAACCTGCCGCAATCAGCGGACGGGTCGCGGTAGCCGCGCCGGCAGTGATCACGGCGTAGTCATCGAACAGGCCAGCTGCGCGCATCAGCGGCTCGGTGGCGGCGGCGCCAGCGGCGTCCACGATTGCCGGGTAGCCCGAAGCCATGTTCATGGAAACGTTGACGCCTTCGACATTCTGGGTGGCCAGCGGGTTGACCAGGTGACGGCCGTGGGTCATCGCGGCGGTCGCGGTCAGGGCACCACGTGCGGCGTTCAGGCTGGCCAGGCGTGCATCGCCGCTCAGGTTGGTGAAGCGCGGCAGTGCGGTGGCGGCCAGGATGCCAAGGATGACGATCACGACGATCAGTTCGATCAGGGTGAAGCCGCCTTGGGCCGATTTGATGCTCTTGTTCATTACGTTTTCTCCGATGTTAAAAAAGACGCGGGGCGAACCGCTCAGTTGGTTTTAGCGACCGGCTGGTTGTCGATTTCCACCAGTGCCAGGCCTTCGGTGACCTCGCTCCGTGGTTCTGATTTAACCGGATTGGGCACGCGAAGCAATTCTACCTTGAACCTGAGAAATTTCGGTGTTTCAGCAGAAAAACTTTTTGATGATGCCGATAGGTAAACCAGGGTCAAATTCGCCCTGTCGAAATACCAATTTCCCTTCGGAAGTTCGGTTTCGTTGGGAGAATAGTATTCACCAAGGTAGTTTTTTGGTTGTTCTACCAACCAAACCATGGGGTTCTCTTGTGCAACAGTCAACAAAGCGCCCTGCCCGCCCCCGGTCACGGCGCGCGCCGAGCGCACCGCCAGGGCCGTGCGCAGCGAACTGATGAGTTGTTTCGCTGCAACGTATTCCGACTCGCCGACATAGGGAACGAGACGTTTCAGCAAGACGCCGGCCACCAGCGTCAACACCACGGTGGCAACCGCCAGCTCGAACAGGGCGAAGCCGCGCGCCCGACGCTTCGACGCCCCTGTCATTGCCGGTGCAGGGCCGCCTGGCCGAGGTCCCAGATCGGCAGGAAGATCCCGAGCGCCATGATCAGCACCATCACGCCCAGGAAGACGATCAGGATCGGCTCGATCTGGGCCGACAGGGTCTTCAGTTCGTAGTCGACTTCGCGCTCGTACATCAGGGCGATCTCGTCCATCAGGTCGTCGAGCGAGCCGGTCTCTTCGCCCACCGCGATCATCTGCAGCACGATGGGCGTGAACACGTTCGCCGCGGTCGAGGTACGCAGAATGCTCTCGCCGCGCTCGACGCCGTCGCGCATCTGCTCGATGCGCGCGCCGAGATAGGCGTTGTCGGCGGTCTGCGACACCACGGTCAGGGCCTGCACCACCGGTACGCCCGAGCGCATCGACAGCGAGAAGCTGCGCGCGAAGCGCGACATGGTCGACTTGTGGATGATCTTGCCGGCGATCGGCAGGCGCAGCTTGTAGCGGTCCCAGTCGTAGCGCCCTTTCACCGAACCGACCCAGGCGCGGAACCCGAAGAAACCGCCGATGGCCAGCGCCAGCAGCAAGGGCCAGTAGTCGAGCGTGAAGCGCGAGGTCGCCATCAGGATGCGCGTCATCAGCGGCAGTTCGGTGTGCAGGCTCTCGAACACCTTGGCAAAGGCCGGGATGACGAAGATGTTCACCACCACCATGGCAAGCACCATCGCGATGATGACGAAGCTCGGGTAGCGCAGCGCCGCCTTGACGCGGTCCTTCATGTCGCGGTCGAACTCGAGGTGGTCGAACAGGCGCAGGAAGACTTCTTCCAGGCGCCCGGTCATCTCGCCCACGCGCACCATCGACAGGTAGAAGGTGGAGAACGCTTCCGGATGGCGCCGCATGGCGGCGGACAGTTCGCGCCCCGAGTCGAGCGACTCGCGCAAATCCTTGATCACGCGTCCGAAGGCCGGGCTGGTGGCCGATTCCTGCAGGCCGCCCAGGCCGCGCATGATCGGCACGCCGGACTTCAGCAGCGTGTGCATCTGGCGGCTGAACAGCTGCACGTCCATCGAACGTACCGGCTTTTCGCGCAGCCTTTCCCACCAGGTCTGGGCCACGCCGCCGTTGCTTGACAAGCTGCCGCTTGTCACCTTGCGCGTGGTGGCGACGATCTCGACCGGCGTGACGCCGGTGCCGAACAGCTGGTCGGCGACGGCCCCGCTGTCGGCCGCCTCCAGCACGCCCTGCATCAGTTCGCCGCGCGCATTGCGGCCCTTGTAGGCAAAGAACGGCAACTCAATCCTCCAGCTGGTTACTGATGCGCATCGCCTCGGCAATCGTGGTGCGGCCCTGCACCGCCAACTGCACGCCATGGCGGCGCAGGGTCTCGCCGGCCATCTCGCCATGCGCCACCTTCAGGAAGTGTGCCGGATCCGGGTGATTCGCGGCATCCGTCACGGCGCGTGTCATTTCCAGCAGTTCGTAGACGCCGGTGCGTCCCCGGTAGCCGGTGCCGTTGCAATGCGGGCAGCCTTTGCCGTGGAAGAACTGGGCCTGCTCGGCGAAGTCGCCGAGTTCCGGGCGCAGCCAGGTGCGCTCGGCCGGCGTCGGCGCGTACGGGGTGCTGCAGCTTTCGCAGATCACGCGCACCAGGCGCTGGGCCAGCACGGCCTGCAGCGAACCGCCCACCATGTAGCGCGGCACGCCCATGTCCATCAGGCGCAGCGGCGTGCTGGCGGCATCGTTGGTGTGCAGGGTCGACAGCACCAGGTGGCCGGTCATCGCGGCGCGCAGGCCGATCTGGGCGGTTTCCTGGTCGCGCATCTCGCCGACCAGCACGATGTCCGGGTCCTGGCGCAGCGCGGAACGCAGCACGCGCGCGAAGCTCAGTTCGATCTTCTCGTTCACCTGTACCTGGTTGATGCCCTGCAGGCGGTATTCGACCGGGTC
>DAMABW010000038.1:10198-18265 GCA_031999925.1 Massilia sp.
GACCGTGATCAGCTTTTTCTCGACGGAGTTGAGCTCGGCCAGCGCGCTGTACAGGGTGGTGGTCTTGCCGCTACCCGTGGGACCGGTTACCAGCACCAGCCCGTTCGGGCGCTGGACGATGGTGCGGAAACGCTCCAGCATCTTGCGTGGCATGCCGATCGATTCCAGGCGCAGGGTATTCCCGGCCTGGTTCAACAGACGCATGACCACCGATTCGCCGTACTGGGTCGGCATGGTCGAGATACGCACGTCGATGCGCTGGTTCTTCACCTTCACGGCGAAGCGGCCGTCCTGCGGCAGGCGCTTTTCCGAGATATCCAGGTCGGCCATGAGTTTCAGGCGCAGCGCCAGCGGGGTGGCGACGCGCAGGTCGGCCTCGGTCTGCAGGTGCAGCACGCCGTCGATGCGGAAGCGGATCTGCAGGCGCCCGTCCTGGGGCTCGATGTGGATGTCGGAAGCGCGCACCTGGGCGGCATCGTCGAACACCGACTGCAGCAGTTTCACGACCGGCGCTTCTTCCAGGCCGGTGTTCGCGGTCATCGCGCCGAAGTCGACAAAGGTGTCCGCCACGTCGGCCTCGACCTCGCGCGCGAAATCGCTGATCTCGCCGGTGCGGCGGTAGATGCGGTCGATCGTGTGCAGGACCTCGGTCTCGTTGACCACGGCCAGCTCGACGCCTTTCTTCAGCAGGCGCGCGATCTCGTCGTAGGCGAACAGGTCGGTCGGGTCGGACACGCCGACCAGCACGGTATGCGGGCGGTCTTCCAGCACCAGCGCGCGGAAGCGGCGCGCGGCCGTTTCCGGCAGCAGGCGCACCAACTGGTCGCTGATGTTGTAGAACTTGAGGTTGATGTAGGGGATGTCCAGCTGGCGCGCCAGCGCGCCCGAGATCTGCTCTTCGGTCACGAAGCCGTTTTCGACGAACACCCGGCCCAGCTTGCGTCCGGTGCGCTTCTGGTCGGCCAGCGCCTGGTTCAACTGCTCTTCCGACAACAGCTTCTGCTGGATCAGCACTTCACCGAGTCGAATCTTTTCCGGCCTTGCCATGTCACCCCTTGCGATTGATCTGGAAATGGGGAGTTATTCTAAGGCAGAACCGGACAATATTTACCGATGGAATTTATTTCTGTGGTCCGGATGCGTCGCTCAGCGGGTTGATGCGTGTAAGATAAGCAAGAGACAGCGCTGTGATATCGCTTGATCTTGCCTGCGCCGTAACCCGTAGGGTGGGCCGGGCCGCGCTAGGCACTCCGTGCCCACGCGGTTACGTGCTGCTCCGCAGCCCGCTGCCGCGAGGCATCGCTCGAAACGCATGCAACGGATGATGCCGTGTCCGGGCTTGAAGTTCCCGGGCGAATCATCGCGGCCAACGGTGCACGCACGAGCACGTAACCGCGTGGGCACGGAGTGCCCACCCTACGATCACCGCCGTCGTCCGATCCAATTTTTCGAGGATGCAGATGTCAGAACCCACCAACGCCCGCCGCCGCATTTTCCTGATGCGCCACGGCAGCGTCACCTATTTCGACGCCGCCGGCAAACCCGTCCTGCCCGAGCAGGTTCCCCTCAACGACGAAGGCCGGTTCCAGGCCGATGCCGCCGGCGCCGCCTTTGCCGCGGCCGGGGTGCGCTTCGACCGTGTGATCGTATCCGGCTTGCCGCGCACCGTGGAAACGGCGGGCCGCGTGCTGGCCGTCACGGGGCAAGACATCGCGCCTGAGGTCTGGCCCGAACTCCACGAGATCAAGGGCGGCCGCCTCTCCACCATCCCCGGCGCCGAACTGAAACGCGCCTTTACCGGCGTCTTCGAAGGCGTCGTGAACCCGGAACAGCGCTTCCTCGGCGGCGAGTCGGTCGGCGAGATGATGGACCGGGTCCACCCCGCGATCGGGAAGCTGCGCGACGATCCGGACTGGGACACCGTGCTGCTGGTCCTGCACGGCGGCGTCAACTGCGCCATCCTTTCGCTCGCCCTCACCGGCCAGCGCCTGTTCCTGGGCGGCCTGGCGCAAACGGCCGGCTGCATCAACGCGCTTGACGTGGGCCAGGACAGCGCCGACTGGGTGGTGCGCTTCGTGAACCATGTGCCGCCCGCACCGCTCCAACTCGGTTCACGCCTGACCACGATGGAGCAACTGTTCACGCAATACAGCCGCTCGCGCTGAGCATTCGGTTCGCCTGGCAAAACACGTAAAAAAATAACAAAAACAAATAGCACGATCGTGCAGTTCATCGGCTAGAATCATCCGACAACAACACAGGAGGAGACGCCAGTGTACGAAGAAATGATGGGCACCAAGCCGGTGTCCGAGGGCCAGAAGTTCGATGTCGAGGCGCTCGGCGCCTGGCTGCGCCAGAACGCGCCGGACTTCCCGGCCGGCCCGCTCGAGGTCGAGCAATTCAAGGGCGGGCAATCGAATCCCACCTTCAAGTTACGCGCGGGTGGCCAGCGGGGTGGCCAACAATATGTGCTGCGCACCAAGCCCGGCCCGGCCGCGAAACTGCTGCCTTCCGCCCACGCCATCGACCGCGAGTTCCGCGTGATGCAGGCCCTGCACGGCGCCGGCTTCCCGGTACCGCGCCAGATCGTGCTGTGCACCGACGAATCGGTGATCGGCCGCGCCTTCTTCCTGATGGAATGCGTCGAAGGCCGGGTGCTGTGGGAGCAGTCGCTGCCCGGCATGAGCCGTGAAGAACGCGGCGCCATCTACGACGAGATGAACCGGGTGATCGCCCAGCTGCACACGGTCGACTACGCCGCCATCGGCCTCGGCGACTACGGCAAGCCCGGCAATTACTTTGCGCGCCAGATCGAGCGCTGGACCAAGCAGTACCAGGCATCCAGCACCGAACCGATCGAGGCCATGGACCGCCTGATCGAATGGCTGCCGCAAAACATCCCGCCCGGCGAAGACACGTCCATCGTCCACGGCGACTTCCGCCTGGACAACCTGATCTTCCACCCGACCGAACCACGCATCCTGGCCGTGCTCGACTGGGAACTCTCGACCCTGGGCCACCCTCTGGCGGATTTCTCTTACCACTGCATGTCCTGGCACATCCAGCCCGGTAAATTCCGCGGTATCGCCGGACTCGACCTGGAAGAACTCGGCATCCCGAGCATGGAGGAGTACGTGCGGCGCTACTGCGAGCGCACCGGCAAGACCATCCGCCCCGAGGATTTCAATTTTTATCTCGCCTACAACATGTTCCGCCTGGCCGGCATCATGCAAGGGATCATGAAGCGCTACGTCGACGGCACGGCGTCGAGCGCGCAGGCGCTGCAGAACGGCAAAGCCGCCCGTCCCATGGCCGAGATGGCCTGGCAATTCGCGAACCGCTGACCTTACCCCACCGAGGATTGTATGGATTTCGAGTATTCCGACCGCTGTAACGCACTGCGTACCCGCCTGCTCGCTTTCATGGACGAGCACATTTATCCGAACGAAAAAGCCTATAAGGAAGAAGTCGACCGGAATGGCGCTGCCGGCGACCGCTGGGTGCCGCTTGACCTCATCGAACGCCTGAAACCGCTGGCGCGCGAACAGGGCCTGTGGAACCTGTTCCTGCCGAAGTCGACGCGCGCACCCGAAGGCCTGTCGAACCTCGACTATGCGCCGCTGTGCGAAATCATGGGCCGCGTGTCCTGGGCGCCCGAGGTCTTCAACTGCTCGGCGCCCGACACCGGCAACATGGAAACCCTGGAGCGCTACGCGGCCGAGGAACACAAGTCGCGCTGGCTGGAACCCCTGCTGCGCGGCGAGATCCGCTCCGCCTTTGCCATGACCGAGCCGGATGTCGCCTCGTCGGACGCGACCAACATCGCCACCCGCATCGAACATGACGGCGACGAGTATGTGATCAACGGCCACAAGTGGTGGATCTCGGGCGCGGGCGATCCGCGCTGCCAGATCTTCATCGTGATGGGCAAGAACGATCCGAACGCCGCGCGCCACCAGCAGCAGTCGATGATCCTGGTCCCCGCAAGCACCCCGGGCGTGACCATCAAGCGTCCGCTGCCCGTGTTCGGCTACGACGACGCCCCGCACGGCCACTGCGAGATCACCTTCGAGAACGTGCGCGTCCCGGCGTCGAACATGCTGCTCGGCGAAGGCCGCGGCTTCGAGATCGCCCAGGGCCGCCTCGGACCGGGCCGCATCCACCACTGCATGCGTTCGATCGGCGTGGCCGAGCGCGCGCTGGAACTAATGGTCAAGCGCCTCGACAGCCGCGTCGCTTTCGGCCGCAAGATTTCCGAGCAGGGCGTGTGGCGCGAACGCATCGCCGAATCGCGCATCCGCATCGACACCGCGCGCCTGCTGACCCTGAAGGCGGCCTGGATGATGGACAAGGTCGGCAACAAGGGTGCCCAGGCCGAGATCGCCATGATCAAGGTGCTGGGACCGAACGTGGCCCAGCAGGTGCTGGACTGGGCGATCCAGGCCCATGGCGCCGGCGGCGTCTCGGACGACTTCCCGCTGGCCTACCAGTGGGCCGGCAACCGCACCCTGCGCCTGGCGGACGGCCCGGACGAAGTGCACCGGAATGCCATCGCCAAGCTCGAACTTGCGAAATACGCATGATTTCTTGACATCTGATGTTGCCGTGAGGCTACATATCAGGCAGGTGGACAGCGGCGATGCTGTTCCCTGCCGCCGGGCTCGGCTACCATGCGATGGAGCGGCAAACCGCGCCGCGCCGACCCGGATTCCTTCTTGCTCCCGTTTTCCCGCCATCCGCTGCCTTCGATCCGCTCGAAGCTGATCGCCCTCGTCCTCGCCAGTGTCCTGCCGCTCGTGCTGGGCTACATCGCGTTCGTGCACGATGCCGCCCAGCGCGAGCGCGAACACGTCACCCGCGACGCGGGCACGGTGGCGCGCGCCCTCACGGCCGCCCTCGACCGCGAACTCGACAGCGCCGAGGCGGCGGCGCGCGTGGCCGCCGCCTGGCCGAACCTGGCGCCGTCCACCCTCCCCGACTTCCACGACCATGCGCACGCGCTGCTGCGCCCGGAATTCCCGGTCACGGCCTTTGTCCTGTCGGGCGCCGACGGCCAGCCGCTGCTGAGCACCCGCCTGCCGGCTGGCATCCGCCCGCCGGCAGTCAACCCGGGGGCGGTGCGCAAGGTGCTGGAACGCGGCGACGCCGTCGTCTCCGGCCTGCACACGCCTGGCGTCGGCCAGCCGGAAGTGGTATCGGCCGAAGTGCCGGTCTGGCGCGGCGGCAAGGTGGCCTATGTGCTGTCGGCCCAGATCCGGCCGCGCCGCATCGCCGACCTGCTCGGGGCCCAGCAATTGCCGCCGGGCTGGGTTGCCGAGGTGTTCGACAGCCAGGGCCTGGTGATGGCGCGGAATATCGACCATTCGCGCTACATCGGCGCACGCATGAACGCGGCGCTGGCGGCGGCGCTGGCGAACAGCCCCGAAGGCGCGGTCACGCTGGCCGGACGCCAGGGCGAATCGAACTGGTATTCCGTGTATGCGACATCCGACCGCCACGGCTGGGCGGTTGCCGTCACCTATCCCGAAGACGCCGCGCGCGCCCTGCTCGGCCATACCCTGCCGGCCACGGTGGCGATTTCCCTGGCCCTGCTCGGCCTGAGCGTGCTGCTGGCCTGGACCATCGGCGGCTCGATCGCGCGCCCGGTACGCCAGCTGAGCGGCCCGGCGGCGGCACTGGGACGTGGCGAACCGCTGCGCCTGCCGCCGCCGACCATCCGCGAAGTCGGGGTGGTCAGCGACGCCCTGCGCCAGGTCGAGGACGAGCTGCAACGCTACCGCAGCCATCTCGAACAGGCCGTTGCCGACCGCACCGTCGAGCTCGAGCGGCTGAACGCGCGCGTCGAAACCGTATACGCCACCGCGCCGGTGGGCCTGTGCTTCCTCGACCGCGAACTGCGCTTCGTGATGATCAACGATTATCTCGCCGCCATCAACGACCTGCCGGCGGCGGACCATATCGGCCATACCCTGCCCGAGCTGTTCGGCGAGATCGGCACCAGCTTCCAGCAGGCCTACCAGCGCGTGCGCGAAACCATGCGTCCGCTGCGCGACGTCGAGACGAGCGGCGCCATGCCTTCGGCGCCGGGCAACATGCGCACCTGGCTGTCGAGCTACTACCCGGTGTTCGGGTCGGCGCGCGAACTGGTCGGCATCAATGCGGTGGTGATCGAGATCACCGAGCGCAAGCGTCAGGAAGAACAGCAGCGCGACAACGAAGAAATGTTCCGGGTCTTGTTCGAAGCCTCGGGCGACGCCCAGGCCCTGCTGGCCTACAACGCCCACTACATCAGTGCCAACCCGGCCGCGGCCGCGCTGTTCGGCTACGACAGCGTCGAGGAATTCATCGACCTCTCGCCGGCCAGCGCCTCGCCCGAATTCCAGCCGAACGGCCGCCGCTCGGCCGACATCGCGCCGGAACTGATGCGCCAGGCGCTCGACGCCGGCGGCGCCCAGTTCGAGTGGGTGCACCGGCGCCGCGACGGCAGCAACTTCCACGCCGACGTGAAACTCACCGCGCTCGACGTCGGCGGGCGCGGCATCATGCAGGTGACGATCCGCGACATCAGCGCGCGCGTGGCCGCCGACGCCGCCCTGCGTGCAACGGGCGCCCAGTTGCGCGAGCGCGAGCGCTTCATCCGTACCGTCACCGACAACCTGCCGGCCCTGGTGAGCTACTGGGATGCCGATGCGCGCCTGCGCTTTGCCAACCGGGCCTGCCTCGACTGGCTCGGCTGCAAGGAAGAAGACGCCCTGGGCCGCCGTGCCCACGACCTGATCGCGCCCGAGCACATGGCCTGCTTCGGCCCCTATCTCGACGGCGTGCTGGCCGGGCGGGCGCAGCGCTTCGAATGCGAGTTGCCGACCCCGGCCGGCCAGCCGCAGCGCGCACCGATCCACGTCTGGGGCAACTACCTGCCCGACGTCGACGCGGATGGCCGCGTGCGCGGCGCCTATAAACTGCACATGAACGTGACCGACCTGAAGCGCACCGAAAGCCGCCTGGTCGTGGCCCTGGGACAGGCCGAACAGGCGGCCCGTGCGAAGAACGAATTCCTCGGCAACATGAGCCACGAAATCCGCACGCCGCTGAACGCCATCATGGGCCTGGCGCGCGTGCTCGAGGAAGCGCCGCTGGGACCGCGCGAGCGCGGCCACATCGCCCATATCCGGAACGCCTCGAAGTCGTTGCTGAGCATGCTCACCGACCTGCTCGACTATGCCCGCATCGAATCGAGCGAACTGGCGCTGGAACAGGTGCCCTTCCGCCTCGACGCGGTGCTGGACAAGATCGCCGCGCCGCTGGCGCAGGATGCCTGGAACAAGGGCCTGGAGCTGGTGTTCGCGGTGGCGCCGGGCTTGCCCGAGCAACTGCTGGGCGACCCGCTGCGCCTGGAACAGGTGCTGTTGAACCTGGGCGCGAACGCCATCAAGTTCACCGACAGCGGCGAAGTCGTGATCGGGGTCGAACTGCTGCGCCAGGGCGACGCCTGCGTCTGCCTGCGCTTTTTCGTGCGCGATACCGGCATCGGCGTCGCCCAGGAAGTCCGCCAGCACATCTTCGAGCCGTTCAGCCAGGGCGACGGCTCGACCAGCCGCAAGTACGGCGGCGCCGGCCTGGGCCTGTCGATCGCGCGCCGCCTGGCCAATCTGATGGGCGGCGAACTGGCCCTGGACAGCACCCCGGGCGCCGGCGCCTGCTTCCACTTCACGCTCGATGTCGGTATCGCCGAGCCGGCCATCCTGGCGGATGGCCCGCGCCTGCGCGTCCTGGTGGCCGACGACAACGCCAGCGCCGCCGCCGCGCTGGCGGGGCAGCTGGCCGGCTTCGGCTGGGAAGCGCTGTGCGCCGCCGGCGGCATCGAGGCGCTGGACGTGTTGCGCGCGCAGCCGCGCTTCGACCTGGCCCTGGTCGACGCCGCCATGCCGGATTTCGATGGCGTGGCGCTGCTGGCCCAGGCCCAATCCCAGGCCGATCCCGCTCTGCCGCCGCTGGTCCTGGTGGCGGCCGATCCGCAAGCGGCGCGTCTGGCGGCGGAGGCCGCCGGCCTGGCGCCGCCCGCCATCC
>DAMABW010000039.1:0-18138 GCA_031999925.1 Massilia sp.
CTCCCCACCGTCGGAGAAGCGCTCGAGCGATTTCAGCACGCGCAGTTCCTGCACCTTGCCGAAGTCGAGCCCGTATTCGAGGCCGCCGAGCGTGAAACTGAGAAAGTCCTGGCCCGTTGGGCGTTGAAGCGTAATGTCCTTGTGCATGATGGCCCCCTGTCGAACAGCCACCATGCTAAGTCGTGCCGGCTTCCCTCTTGTTGAGAGCAGTCAACATTTCCCTTAGAACATTTTCCTACAACACTAACCGGCCTGCACAGCCTCGCCGTTGTTCCACCCGAAGCTGCCGATCGCGCCCGTGTACAGGCGCATACCCTCTGCGCCGCGCAGGCGCAGTTTGATCTCGCGCGGCGCCAGGTGATAGAAGCAGGCGCCGTCCGGATCGTAGGGCAGCGGGCGCACTTGGGTGTCGCCGGCCAGGTGGCCGATGTGCACGCGGGTAAAGCCGGCGCGTTCGGCGCGCTGGGCCTCGAAGCGGCCCAGGAGCGCCTGCCCCTCGGCCTGCTCGGTCTCGGCGGCCTTGCGCGCGTTCGACACTTCCCCGATCTTCTGCAGATCCGGCGCCACCACCTGCCCCATCTGGCGGAACTGCGCGTTCTGCGCCGGACTCAGGCTCATCTCGCCGCTACGCACCTTGCCGGCGATTTCCAGGTACTTGCGCACCTCGGCGCGGGCGCACAGGTGCGCCAACTCGGTCTTGTGGTGGTTCGCGAGCTGCGCGATCTGCACCAGGCGCGCCCGCACCTGGCCCAGCACCTCGTCGATGCGGCCGCAATCGGCGGTCATCGCATACACCAGCATCTCGCTGTCGCGCCAGGGCGCGGTGGCGTCGATGCGGATGTTGCGGGCGGCCAGCGCGCAGCCTTCGGCGCGGCCGATATTCAGTTCGTCGGCGATGATCTCGCAATTGACCGCATGCTCGATGCGCACCCGCGTGGCGGAGATCACGCAGTTCTCGGCGCGCTGCAGGGTGACCGTACCGGCCAGCGCCGCGATCTGCGCCGACGAGGCCACGCCATCGACCACGATGTCGCCCGCCTTGTTGTGGGCGCGCCCGCCGACCAGGTTGGCGCGCAGGCGCACGGTGCCCCCGCGCGAGACGAGTTCGCCGTACACGTCGCCGTGCACGGTGATGCTGGTCCCTTCGATGACGCGCTTTTCCTGGACGTCGCCGAACTCCTCGTAGTCGCCGGTCAGCTGCAGGTTGCCGGTGGTCTTGGCGCTGACGCCGTCGCGGCTGACGATCTTGTCGCCCACCGAAATCCGGCGTGTCTTGGGGTCCACGTTCAGGAAGCCGGTGCGGGTGGCGACCAGGTATTCGCCGTCGCGCGCCTTGTCGATCGTCGTGCCGTCGCCGGCGTGGCTGGCGAAGTCGAGGTCGCGCGGCGCGGCCGGTTCGATGCGCATGCCGGAGATCTCGAAGCCGGCCGTGCCGAGCCGGGACGGCAGTTTCTGCAGCAGGCGTGCGCCGGCCTTGACTTGCGGGAAGCGGTTCTGGAAGCTCATCAGGTCGAGCTTGCCGTTGGCCAGCTGGCGCGGCGCGTTGCTGCGGTGGATGTCGTCGGACACCTCGACCACGCTGGCATCCTCGCCCGGCACCGGCTCCAGGCGCCGCGCCACCACGATGCGCCCGGCATTGCCGCCCGCGATGGCGGCGCGCACGGCGGCGATATCGATGCCGAAGCGTACGCCCTTAAGCCACAAGTCGGCCACGAATTCGTCGAGGTCCAGGCGCGCCGGCATTTCGGGCTGGCCGTCGGCCCCGGCCAGGTGCACTTGCTCGAAGACGTATTCCGCTTCGGCGCCGGCGATGCGCACCGCGCGGTACAGGGGGCGGCGCTGCAGGTTGAAGGGCACGATGTCGGCGGCCAGGCGCACCAGCGGTATGCCGTCGGGGCCGAGCGGCAGGTCGGGGCCGGTATCGAACAGGGCCTTCAGCAAGACGGGATAGTTCAGGCCCGTGAAATAGCGGCCGGAGCGCAGCACGCTGTCGACCGCGGCCAGCACGGTGGTGCCGAGTACGGCGGGATCGGCATAGACGCCATCCGGGCGGCGTTCGATGCAATGCTCGGGGCCGCTCGATGCAAAGCGCGTCACCGGCGCGGCGGGAGAAGTGGCAACAGCAGAATCGGACACGTTCGCGCTCCAGGTGAATGACCTGCCCTTGACAATGCGTCAAGGGTGAAACGCAAAGCCTACCATGTTGTTAGTCATTAATGAATAATGAATAGCAATCTTTTGGGTAACGCAGGGCAATGTTTCGCCTAAACACAACATGGTGCGGCGCGTCAATACGTAGTTGCCGTAAAGCAGCATTTTTCTTTGTATTGACCAACAAAAAAGCCGGGCAAGCCCGGCTTTGTTTTGCATACCGCCCGTTTCAGCGGCGGCGCGCGTTCGGATAGATGTCCGCCCCTGCCTCGTTGATCTGGCGCCGCAGGTCGCGCCGCTCATCAGGCGTCAGGCGCCCATCGCGCCGGCCGTCGCGGCCATTCTGCTCCTGCATCTGCTGGCGGCGCTGCTCTTCCATCGCGCGCTGCTGGTCGCGCATCTGGTCGCGCTGCTGTTCGTACATGCGCGCCTCGCGCGCCTGGTCGATTTGCGGTGCGGGGAAGCGGTTGTCGCGCACCGATGGCGGCGGAGACATCTGGGCGTCGTCGCGACGGCCGTGGCTCTGTGCATGCGCGGCGCCGAGGCCGACGCAGGCGAGCATGCAAACGGCGAGACCACGGCGCGCCAGGCGGGCGAACCGCTGGCCCTGGGCCAGGGCTGCTGCATTGGTTTTAGTGAGCGCGTTTGTCATGGTGTTTCCTCTTCCGCGATGCCGGATAAACAGATAAGCTTCGATGGGTCCCAGTGTATGTGGAATGCCCTTTGGGTATAAGACCAATTGGGTAAAGTTTGTAACACAATGTAATGCCCTGTACATAACACCGGAAATCAAAGCGCAGAGAAGTTACCATAGCGATACGAATCTGACAAATTGACAGCATATGAATACATCGTCCAACTCGAATCCCGCCACCCCAGTCAGCACCGGCGGCCATAGCGCGAAGATCATGGTGGTCGACGACGACGTGCGCCTGCGCGACCTGCTGCGCCGCTACCTCACCGAACAGGGCTTCCAGGTCGTCACCGCCGAAAGCGCACCGGCCATGAACAAGCTCTGGCTGCGCGAGCGCTACGACCTGCTGGTGCTCGACCTGATGCTGCCGGGCGAAGATGGCCTGTCGATCTGCCGCCGCCTGCGCGGCGCCGGCGACCAGACCCCGATCATCATGCTGACCGCCAAGGGCGAGGACGTCGACCGCATCGTCGGCCTGGAAATGGGCGCCGACGACTACCTGCCCAAGCCTTTCAATCCGCGCGAACTGGTGGCGCGCATCGGCGCCGTCCTGCGCCGCAAGGGCCCGGACGAAATCCCGGGCGCGCCGTCGGAAACGCCGCAGACCTTCGAGTTCGGCCAGTTCGTGCTCGACCTCGGCACGCGCACCCTGAAGAAGAACGGCGAGACCGTGCCGCTGACCACCGGCGAATTCTCGGTGCTGAAGGTGTTCGCGCGCCATGCGCGCCAGCCGCTGTCGCGCGAAAAGCTGATGGAGCTCGCCCGCGGCCGCGAATACGAAGTCTTCGACCGTTCGCTCGACGTGCAGATCTCGCGCCTGCGCAAGCTGATCGAACCCGACCCATCGAGCCCGCTGTACATCCAGACCGTCTGGGGCCTGGGCTACGTGTTCATCCCTGAAGGACAGCCGCGCTAGTGTTCGCTTCGTTCCTGCAGCCGCGTCCCGGCCGCATGCCGTGGATGCGCAGCGGCCTGTTCTGGCGCACCTTCTTCCTGATGTCGCTGCTCACGACGCTGTCGATGATCTCGTGGATCGGCATGCTGAACGTGTTCCAGCGCGGCCCGCAGGTCCAGCAGACCGCCGAACTGGTGGTCTCGGTGGTCACCATCACCAAGGCGGCCCTGACCCACTCGGCGCCCGAGTCGCGCCGCGAACTGCTGCTGGAACTGGTGTCGAACGAAGGCATCCGCATCTTCACGCTGGAAGACTCCGACCAGGTCGACCCGCCGCCCGACAACGCCCTGATGCCCGACATCGCCGCCGCCGTGCGCGAAAAGCTCGGCCAGCAGACGCGCTTCTCGAGCCGCGTGAACGGCTCGGCCGGCTTCTGGATCAGCTTCAATATCGAGGACGACCAGTACTGGCTGATGCTCGAACGCGAGCGCCTGGCCGGCCTGACCCGCATCCAGTGGCTGGGCTGGGCCAGCGTGGTGGGCCTGGTGTCGCTGCTGGGCGCGGCGCTCATCTCGAGCCTGATCAACCTGCCGCTGGCGCGCCTGACCGCCGCCACGCGCGCCTTTGCCAAGGGCGAAAAGCCCGCCCCACTGCCGGAAAAAGGCTCGCAGGAGATCGTCGAGGCGAACCGCAGCTTCAACCAGATGGTCGAAGACCTGGCGCAGGTGGAAAAGGACCGCGCCGTGATCCTGGCCGGCATCTCGCACGACTTGCGCACGCCGCTGGCGCGCATGCAGCTCGAAGTCGAGATGGCGAACCTGTCGCAGGATGCGCGCGAAGGCATGCAGTCGGACATCGCCCAGATGGACGCCATCATCGGCCAGTTCCTCGACTACGCCAAGCCGACCGAAGCCGCCACCTTCGTCTCGGTGGACCTGTCAGGCCTGCTGGCCGACAGCGCCATGCACGCCGCGCGCATGCCCGACGTGCGCATCGCCACCGACATCGAGGAAGGCATCCACGTGCTCGGCAACGAAACCGACCTGCGCCGCGTGATCAACAACGTGGTCGAGAACGCGCGCCGCTATGCGCGCACCCCGGACCAGGACTACACGAACATCGACTTCGCCTGCCACGTGCGCATCACGCCGCAGGGCCGGCGTGCCGTCGTCGAGATCGGCGACCATGGCCCCGGCGTGCCCGAGGACCAGATCAACCAGCTGATGAAACCCTTTACGCGCCTGGACACCGCCCGCGGCCAGGCGAATGGCGCGGGGCTGGGCCTGGCGATCGTCGAACGCGTGGTCACCCGCCACAATGCCGAACTCACGGTGCGCAACCGCGAAGGCGGCGGCCTGCTGGTGCAGCTGGCCCTGCCGCTGGCTTCCTGATTTTCCTTTTACCTGACACTGCCATGACCGCTACCCTGGAATACAGCGACGTCGAACAGGCCGCCGCGCGCATTGCCGGCGCCGCCCACCGCACGCCGGTCCTCACCTCGACCACCTTCGACGCGCGCGCGAATGCGACCGTGTTCTTCAAGTGCGAGAATGTCCAGCGCATGGGCGCCTTCAAGTTCCGCGGCGCGTTTAACGCCATCGCCCGCTTCACCGACGCGCAGCGCGCCGCCGGCGTGCTGACCTTCTCATCGGGGAACCATGCCCAGGCCATCGCGCTGTCGGCGCGCCTTGCCGGCATCCGCGCCACCATCATCATGCCGAAGGATGCGCCGGCACTCAAAGTGCAGGCAACGAAGGAATACGGCGGTGAAGTGATCTTCTACGACCGCTATACCGAAAACCGCGAAGAGATCGGCCGCCGCCTGGCCGAAGAGCGCGGCATGACCCTGATCCCGCCCTATGACCACCCCGACGTGATCTGCGGCCAGGGCACGGCGGCCAAGGAACTGTTCGAGGAAGTCGGCCCGCTCGACGTGCTGCTGGTGCCGCTCGGCGGCGGCGGCCTGCTGGCCGGCAGCGCACTGGCGGCATCAGGCCTGGCGCCGGATTGCAAGGTGATCGGCGTCGAGCCGGAAGCCGGCAACGACGGCCAGCAATCGCTGCGCAAGGGCGAGATCGTGCACATCGGCGTGCCCGACACGATCGCCGACGGCGCCATGGTGACCCACGTCGGCGAACACAATTTCGAGGTGATCCGCCGTCGCGTGGACGACATCGTCACCGTCAGCGATGCGCAACTGGTCGCGACCATGAAGTTCTTCGCCGAGCGCATGAAGATGGTGGTCGAGCCGACCGGCTGCCTGGGTGCGGCGGCGGCTTTGCACGGCATGGTGCCGGTGGCCGGCAAGCGCGTCGGCGTCCTGATCAGCGGGGGCAACGTCGACCTGTCGCGCTTCGCCCAACTGGTGGGCGCCTGATGGAATGCATCGGGTCGCCGGAACTGCCGCCGCCGGCCGGGCATTATTCGCAGGCGGTCGCCGCCTGCGGACTGGTGTTCCTGTCGGGGATCCTGCCGGCGCGTCCCGATGTCGATCCGGCCGCGGCCGATTTCGACGCCCAGTGCGCCTCGGTGTTCGACGGGTGCGAGAAGGTGCTGCGCGCGGCCGGCTGCACCTTCGGCGACGTGGTCCAGTGCACGGCCTATCTTGCCGGCGTCGAGCACTGGCCGGCCTTTGACACCTGTTATGCCCGCGTGTTCGGCGAGCACCGGCCGGCGCGCGCCGTGGTGCCGGTGCCGGCCCTGCACTACGGCTTCCTGGTCGAAGTACAGCTGGTGGCGCAGCGGCCCTGAGCGGTATGGCTGGCTTACCTCAAGCGTGGTTTTTTTGACAATTAACCACCCAGGGTGAGTCACCTAACAGAGACAGGCGGCCTCGACCGGGAAAATGGCTCCATCGAAAGAGGAGCCAATCATGAAACACCTGGCCACGCTGAGCTTGACCCTTGCCGCCCTGGCGGCCGCCCCTGCCGCACTGGCGGGATCCGAGATCCTGAAGTGCGTCGATGGCGCCGGTAACGTGACGCTGACCGACCAGCCCTGCGAAAGCGGCGCACGCGCCACGCGCATGACGGTCGGCGCAGCGGCGGCCCCGGCGCCCGTGCAGGACGCCTATGCCGACGACGGCGCGGCGGCTTCGGAACATCCGCACGCCGCCTCGCTCCAGCGCTTTGCCGCCACCCCGCGCATGCAGCAGCAACACGACTGGCGCCCGCGCATGCCGCCACGCGACCGTCCGCTGGCGCGCGACGTCGCCACCCTGAAGGCGGCGCGTGCCCAGCTGCTGCTGAGCGACGCGGACCGCACGCGGCTCGTCAGCAGCCGCTGACCGGGCCGGCTGTCGTCGTTCGGGCCGTCGCTCAGGCCATCGTTGCGGCGCGCTTGCGGCGCACCAGGCCTACCCCATGCGCATGAAGCCGCGCAAATCCAGCGCCCCGCCCGCCCCCAGGGTTGGCAGCATCTCCAGCAATTCCTCGTTCTGGATGAAGCTGGCCGAGGATGGCGCGCCCAGCATGCGCTCCGGCGCCAGCGAGCGCGACACGGCCCAGCCCTGCACATAGTCGACGCCGATCTCGGCCAGGGTTTGGACGGTGGCCGCATCCTCGGCCCATTCGGCGATGGTCTTCATGCCCAGGTTCACCGCCAGGTTGACGATGGCCTCGACGATCGCGACATTCGCCGGGTGGGCGTTGATGTTGACGATGAAGTTGCCGTCGATCTTCAGCACGTCGGCCGGCAGTTCCTTCAGGTAGGAGAACGAGGTATAGCCGGCGCCGAAGTCGTCCAGCGCCACCTTCACGCCGAAGTTGCGCACCTGGTCGATGAAGCGGCGCGTGTTGTCGAGGTCGTGCAGGGCGACGCTTTCGGTGATCTCCATGCACAGGCGGCTGGCCACGTGCACGTGGCGCGCCAGGATCTCCAGCGTATCCTGCACGAAGCGCTCGTCGTTCAGCGAGGCGCCCGACAGATTCATGCAGACGAAGCGCGTGTGCGGCAGCTTTTGCACGTTCTCGGCGATCCAGGCCAGCGTGCTCGACAGCACCCAGCGGTCGATCACGCCCGCGCGGCCGCACTTCTCGGCGGCGCCGATCAGCGGGCCGGCCGGCATCACGTTGCCGTCGGGTCCGCGCATGCGCAGCAGCACCTCGAAGTTCAGCGATTCGTGCGGGTTCTTCAGCGACATGATCGGCTGCATTTCCAGGAACAGCCCGTCGGTCGCGTTCGGGCCCTGCAGCTTGGCCACCAGGTTCAGTTCGGCCTCGCGCTCGTGGAAGGCGCGCGCATTGCGTTCGTACACCACCAGGCCATCGCTCGATTCCTTGGCTTCGCGGCAGGCGCGGTCGGCGGTGGAAATCGCGTCCTTCATCGGCATGCCGTGCGACACCTCGATCAGGCCGACCGAACCGCGCACATGGAAGGCCTTGTCGCCGACGCGGTAAGGCGTGCTGCCGATGCGGTCGACGATGCCGCGGCAGATCAGCGAGGCCAGCGGGATCGCCGTGTCCGGCATCACGATCACGAATTCGTCGCCGCCGACGCGGCCGATCTGCTGGCCGCCGGCCAGCATCATCGCCATCCGTTCGCACACCTGTTTCAGGACTTCGTCGCCGGCCGCGTGGCCGAACAAATCGTTGATCAGCTTGAAGCGGTCGAGGTCGATGTAGGCCACCGACAGCGGCTTGCCCGAGGCCAGCGAGATCGCCGCCCCCTCGAAGGTCTTTTCGATGCCGCGGCGGTTGAAGACCTTGGTCAGCGGATCGTTGTTGGCCATGAAGCGCAATTGTTCGGTGGCCTTGGTCTTTTCGGTGATGTCTTCCAGCACGCCTTCGATGCGGCCGTGGGCCAGGGTCGCGCGCACCAGGAAGCGGCGCTCGCCGTCGCGGTTGGCGATGTCCATCTCGATGTTGGTTTGCAGGTGCACCTGTTCGCGCAGGTGGAACCAGGAATTGTCATCGAAAAATTGCTGCCACAAGGTGCGACCGGACTCCGTCAGCTCGCAGTCGAGCATGCGGCACAGGGCCGGATTGGCCGACAGGAAGGCGCCGTACAAGTCGAGCGTGAACAGGCCGACCGGCATCGCTTCGTAGGCATGCTCCAGTTCGGCCTGGACCGCGATGCGCTTCTGCGTTTCCAGGCGCATCTGCTCGGCCACCGCCAGCGCCGCCAGCAGGCTCGAGGCCAGCGCCGCCGTCACGCTGTTGACCACGCCCAGCATCTCGCGCAGGCCGATGGCGGCGGAAATGACTTCGGCCAGGGTCGACATGAAGGTGACGGCAAACGAGGCCGCGAACCACATCGCCACCCGGGCCTGGGCATTGCGCATGACGCCGAACAGGCCGAGCGTCATCAAGGCCAGGCCCGGGGCGACCAGCACCCACATCGCCGGCAGGTAGATTCCAAAAGGCAGCAGCAGCGCCATCGGCAGCAGGCACAGGCAGAGCGCCTGGGCGACGCGCAGCGGCGTGGCCAGGCGGCTGCGCACCAGTTCCTCGCCAAACAGCTTCATGTACAGGGCCATGGTGGCGATGCCGTACAGGGCCGTGGTGACGGCGCGGCTCGGCGCCAGCCAGGCTTGCGGCAGTTCCTGGCCCAGCCACTGGATATCCCAGCCGGCCGAGATCGCGCCCACGCGCAGGTTCAGGATCAGCCAGACCGCGAACTGCAGGTACAGCAGCTGGCGGTTGATCAGGGCGGTGATCAGGATAAACAGGCTGAGCACGATCATGCCGCCGTCGAGCAGGCCCGACTTGCGGTGGAATTGCTGGATCGAGAGCGTCATTTCCGCGGCCGGCCACTGCACGGCGCTGACGCGGGCCGGGCCGGTAAAGCGGGCGCGGCAGACGATTTCGGCCGGCATGAATTGCGGCTTCAGCACAAAACCGGCCTTGGCCGGGCTCAGGGCGCCGCCGGCCGCCTCGTGCGAAGCGAAGCCCAGGGCTTGCAGGGTGGCGCCATCCCAGCAGCGGATATCGATTGCGTGGCGCGACGGGAATTCGACCACCTGCGGACCTTCGCCCTGGGTATGCGGACGCAGGGCGAACCAGAGTGGGGCTTCGGAAAGATGGGTGTCGTAGCGCTCGACCGCGCGGCGGTGGGCCAGTTCATGCAGGGCGGCCTCGGGCGACAGTTCGGTGCCGCGCTCGGCCAGCACGCGCAGCGGCAAGACCACGTCGTCGCGGGCGACGTAGTGGCTGTTCCAGGACGCCAGCGCCAGGATCGACACCAGCGCCACGCCGATTGGCACCATGTAGACCGACAGCAGATGCATCACTGCCGTCAACAGACGGTCGCAATGCGCGGAAAACGAAGTTCGTGCGGACGAGGACGGCTGGGGCATAGGCTGGTCGAATCAGGCTGACAAACGCCAGCCTGCTGCCAGCGCGCTTCATCCGTTCAGGATACAGCCTGCGCTAGATGCCGTCATGCAATATTTGGTCAGGCGGCGGCCAGTTGGCCCTGCGAAGCCGAAATCGGCGCACGCGGAGCGGCGGGTGTCGCCTGCGCGCCACGCTCGGCCATGACCGGGGTAACAACAGGGCTTGCAACACCGACATCGATGTCCGGATGGTGCGTGTGGCGGAAGAACTTCAGCAGCGGGTGCTTGGCTGCCGTCCAGCGCTCTTCGCCGGTCGCGATCTCGAAGGCCATCACGCGGTGCGGCATGTTGCCGGCGTGGCGCAGCGGTACCATTTCCTTGTCGCCGAAGACATCGGTGAACATCAATTGTTCGTAGTGACGGTCGACCGGGGCCCGGCCGGCGATCACGGCGTATTCGATGCCGGTCTTCTCGAAGTACTCGAAGAAGGCTTTCACCAGCGCCACCTTCACCATGTGGCCAATGCGACCCTCGCCCACGCCGAGGCGCTCGACCTCGCCCAGGTTACGGCCTTGCAGCCACTCCGGCAGCACCACCGATTCCTCGATGTGCAGCGGGTGGTGGATATTCGTGCGGATGCGCGCGGTGCCGAGCGGCGTGCCGTCGAGCTTGTGCTCGGCGAGCAGGACGATGGTGTCTTCTTCGTAGTCGCAGGCTTCCGGCAGGGCCAGCGAACGCGCGAATTCAGGCACGTGGCGAGCGTAGGCGGCGTGACGGATGGCAACGGCTTTCTTCAGGCTGTCCTCGTTCTCGACGCGGCGAATCGTGAACGGCAGGCGCTCGGTCGACATCTCCGGGCGCGAAGGAGTTGCGGAGAACACTGCTGGGATACGCATTTCCATGACGGGACATTCCTTGATTTGAAAGTTGGCTTTGGGCTTTGATGTTGTCCATTATGAATCTTTCAAAAAAAAGCGAAACGATGAGCAGAAGTGCTTTTTGCCTTCAATTCATCGTTCTTGGCACGTTCGTGCTAATGCTCTGCCAACTTGCATGCTCAGCAATACTTCGCTACACCATTTACAGGGAACGCGCCGTGCCCGACACCCGGATCGACGTGCCTGGTGTGCTGTCGAAGCTGGCGCGAAGGCGCGAGCGCATGCCCATGTCCTCGCCCTGCACCACATCGATCTGTCCGCCGTGCGGCCAGCCGATATCGCGCAGATAGCCGGCCAGGGCGGCGGTGCCGGCGCCGGTGGCCGGGTCCTCATACACGCCGCCGGCGGCGAACGGATTGCGCGTGTGGAACAGGGTGGGCGATTCGGCCCAGGCCAGCACCACGGTGACGATGCCGAGTTCGCGCATGAAGGCGCGGCCGGCGTCGAGGTCGTAGCGCATCGCGGCCAGCAGCGCGCGGCTGCGCAGGGCCAGCACCAGGTGGCCGGCGCCGCCATGGGCCAGGGCCGGCGCGATGCGCGGGTCGAGGTCGTCGTGCTGGTAGCCGAACAGGGCCAGGGCGCGCTCGACGACATCGGCCGGCGCCGGTGCACTGCGCGTCGGCGGCGATTGCAGGGCGGCCGAGACCAGCGGGGTGGCGCTGCCCTCGCTGGCCGCTTCGCTACGGCCTTCGACCGTGATGCGGGCGTCGTTCAGCGCGAGGTCGAAGACGCCGTCGCCCTTGACGCCCGCCAGCACGGCGCCGAGGGCAATCGTGGCATGGCCGCAGAACGGCACCTCGGCTTCGGGCGAAAAGTAACGCACGCGGTAGGCGCCCGTCCCTGTTGCCGCTGTTGCAGCTGTTGCCGCAGCGAGCGGCGCGGCGAAGGCGGTTTCGGAATAGCCGACGGCGTAGGCGATGCGCTGCATCTCGGCGGCCTCGGGCAGGCTGGCGCCGATCCAGACGCCGGCCGGGTTGCCGCCTGTATTACCGTCGGAAAAAGCGGCGATGCGCCGGACGCCGGCGACATCGACATGCCCCTGGCGCGGGGCGGATGGTGCGGAAGATTGCATGATTGACTGTAGAGGGTGGATCGGTGTGCTGCCTTTTTGCCAAGCTCGCCGGTTTGTCAGGGATAGTGCACCGGCCGGCCGACGGTCTCGGGCAGCGGAATGAATTCGGTCTCGCCCGGCACTTGCGGGAAGGCGCCATTGCGCCAGTCCTGGCGTGCCTGCTCGATGCGTTCCTCGGAGCTGGCAACGAAGTTCCAGGACAGGTAGCGCGGGCCATCCATCGGTTCGCCACCGAGCAGCATGGCGCGCGTCGCGCCCGGCCCGGATGCGCGCAGGATGACTTCGGTCTTCGGTTTCAGCACCACCAGTTGCCCGGCCTCGAAGACGCCGTCGCGGCCCAGGTCGAGCCTGCCCTCGACGATGTACAGCGCCTGCTCGTGGTACTCGGCCGGCATGGCGATGCGCGCGCCGGCCTGCAGGGTCAGGTCGACATAGAACATGTCGGACTGGGTCGGCACCGGCGCCTTCTTACCCCAGTAGCTGCCGGCGACCACGCGCGCGCTGACGCCGCCGTCTTCGATGAAGGGCAGTTCCTGCACACCGACGTGGGCAAAGGCGGGATCGCATTCTTCCACGGCGCGCGGCAGCGCCACCCAGCATTGCAGGCCGTACAGGTCGGAACCCGCCTGGCGCCGTTCGGCCCCGGTGCGCTCGGAGTGGACGATGCCGCGCCCGGCCGTCATCCAGTTGACTTCGCCGGGCTTGATCGGCTGCACCACGCCCAGGCTGTCGCGGTGCATGATTTCGCCGCTGAACAGGTAAGTGACGGTGGCCAGGCAGACGTGCGGGTGCGGGCGCACGTCCAGGCCCGCGCCGGGCGTGAACACGTGCGGACCCATCTGGTCGAGGAAGACGAAGGGGCCGACCATGCGGCGCTGGCGGCTGGGCAGTGCGCGGCGCACCTTGAAGCCGTCGCCGAGGTCGTGCGTGGGCGGAACGATGACGATGTCGACGTCGTGCATGCCGTGGTCGTGGTCTGGGGTGTCCAAGCTGCCTCCTGTGGATTGGTGAATGGCATGGGCGGAGCCATGCAGGTTGTCGCACAGTCTACGCGTTTCGCCATTCTCTTGCGTACATGCCCACCTTCCCGCTGTACTGCTGAGCTAAAGCCTCGGTTATAATGCCGGCACCCATTGGGGAGTAGCCTGCTTTCGTCAAGAAAGTTCCCGTATCAACATACTCGGCCAGCATCGACAAGCGCCGTGGTACGGGCAGCCCAAGTGCGTCGTCTTGCATCGCAAACGCGCCCTGTCGGTTGGCAAGACCTTTGGCAAGCCTGCGTGCCTTGTGGGCCAGGTCGCGCAGACCGCGCGGGCCTGCCTTTGCGTTCGCCCGACAGAAAGACTTCCATGAATTTCGCCGCCACCGCTTCCCTCGCCCTGGCCATGTCCACCGATGCCTTTGCCGCAGCTGTCGGCAAGGGCGCGGCCTTGCAACGCCCTCACCTGCGCGAAGCCTTGCGAACCGGCCTGATCTTCGGCGTGATCGAGGGCCTCACGCCGCTGCTCGGCTGGGTACTCGGCAATGCCGCCGCGCCCTACGTACAAGCCTGGGACCACTGGATCGCCTTCGTGCTACTGGCCGTGCTCGGTTTGCGCATGATCCGCGAAGGCTTCAGCGCGCCCGAGTTCGACGACGACAAACCGGCGAGCCACGGCTTCTGGCGGCTGGCGATCACCGGCGTGGCCACCAGCATCGACGCCCTCATCGTCGGCGCCGGCCTCGCCTTTATCGACGCGAACATCGTCGTCACCGCGGCCGCGATCGGCTTCGCCACCTTTGTCATGGTGACGATCGGCGTGATGCTGGGCCGCGGCCTCGGCGCCCTCGTCGGCAAGCGTGCCGAGATCATGGGCGGCCTGGTGCTGATCGTGATCGGCAGCCTGATCCTGTACCAGCACACGACAGGCGCCTGAGCGCGGCGGCAGCCTGGGTTCAGCCTCGCGCCCAGGCAAATAATCAGGCAAACACGCAGGCCGCCGCTCAGGCGCACATGCTCTTCATCGCCTCCTGGATTTCTTCTTCCGACACGTCGCGGATATGCTGGGACAGCGACCAGCGGTGGCCGAAGGGATCTTCGATCTGGCCATAGCGGTCGCCCCAGAACTGGTCGGCCAGCGCCATCTTGACGGTGGCGCCGGCGGCCACGGCCTGCTCCCACAGCGCATCGACATTCGGCACCGACAGGTGGATGGTGACGGTCGTGCCTTTCAGGCTCAGCGGGCCGAAGGAGCCGTAGTCGGGAAACTCGTCGGCCAGGAACAGTGCCGAATCGCCGATCCGGATCATCGCATGTCCGACTTTACCGTCGGGCATGAGCGAACGCATGGCCTCCTTCGCGCCAAAAGCCTGTTTGTAGAAGTCGATGGCCTCGTTGCAGTTGGCACAGACCAGGTGCGGGGTAATGGTGTGCATGCCGTCTTCGACGGGTTTGACGCTGGAACTCGAACTCATGATGCGCGCTCCTTTCAGGTTGGGCTGCCGGAATAGTGGGTTTTTATACAGCTGTTCGAGCGTAACGCCGGCTTGAAGTTCTTGCAACCGGAGACTGTGCTGCGTTGCGCCAAACGAACGCGGCATGGCTCGCATGCCTCGCTTCACTCTTCCAGCACCGGCGCCAGTTCGCGCGCCAGGAAATCCACCAGTGCCGCCACCCGTGGCGCCAGCGCACCCTGTTTATAGAATACGGCCCAGACCGGCTGGTCCCAGGCCAGCGCCAGCGCCGGCAGCACCGGCACCAGGCGCCCGGCGGCGATATCGGCGCGCGTGAGAAAGTCCGACAGCGAAGCGATGCCGGCCCCGGCCAGCGCCAGGTGGCGCACCGTCTCGCCGCTCGATGCGGTGACGGCGGGCGCGATCGTATGGCCCTCGGCGCCGTCGTGGGCGAGCGGCCAGGTGTTCAGCGAGGCCGGTTTCGAGAAGCCCAGCAGGCGGTGTTGCGCCAGCTCGGCCACGCTGGCAGGCATGCCGTGGCGCGCCAGATAGGCGGGCGCCGCCAGCACGCGGATGCGGCTGCGGCCGAGGCGGCGCGCATTTAAGGTCGAGTCCGGCAACTGGCCGATGCGGATCGCCAGGTCGGCGCGCTCCTCGATCAGGTCGACCACGGTTTCGCCGCTGGTCAGTTCCAGCTGCACCAGCGGATAGGCGTCGAGAAAGGCCGGCACCAGCGGCGCCAGCAAATGGTCGAGCGCGGGCGTGGCCGCGTTCACGCGCACCAGGCCCGAGGGCTGGGAACGGCGCGCGGCGGCCTCGGCCTCGGTGTTGTCGAGGTCGGCCAGGATGGCGCGCGCGCGTTCGAGCAGCCAGGCGCCTTCGTCGGTCAGTTGCAGGCGGCGCGTGGTCCGGTGCAGCAGGGTCATGCCGAGGTGCTTTTCCAGGCGCGCAACGGTGCGCGACACGCCCGACGGCGTCTGCCCCAGCCGCTCGGCGGCGCCGGAAAACGATCCCGCATCCATGACTGCGGAGAATGCAATCAATGCCTCTACGTCGATCATTCGTGACTCCCAGTCAAAAGTGTATTGTAGGGCAAAGGATTTTTCATACGACGCATATCGCGCACACTGCTAGCCATTCGCAATCAATGGCTTCAGGAGAACATATGCCACTCGCTTTATGGGCGCTGACACTCAGCGCCTTTGCCATCGGGACGACGGAGTTCGTGATCGTCGGCCTGATTCCCGACGTTGCCGCCAGCCTCGGCGTCTCGCTTCCCTCGGCCGGCCTGCTGGTCAGCCTGTACGCGCTCGGTGTCGCCGTCGGCGCCCCGGTGCTGACCGCCCTCACCGCCCGCGTGCCGCGCAAGCGCCTGCTGATCGGCCTGATGCTGCTGTTCACGGCCGGTAACCTGGTCGCCTCGGTCGCGCCCGGCTATGCCGCCCTGATGGCGGCGCGCGTGCTGACCGGCCTGGCGCACGGCGTCTTCTTCTCGATCGGCTCGACCATCGCCACCAGCCTGGTGCCGAAGGAAAAAGCGGCGCGCGCCATCGCCCTGATGTTCACGGGTCTCACCGTCGCCCTGGTCACCGGCGTGCCGCTCGGCACCTGGATCGGCCAGCAGTTCGGCTGGCAATCGACCTTCCTCGCCGTCGCCCTGCTCGGCGTGATCGCCATGGTCGGCAGCATGCTGCTGGTGCCCGCCTCGATCGGCGCCGGCAAGCCGGTCAGCCTGGCGGCCCAGTTCGCGGTGCTGAAGAAGCCGCGCCTGCTGCTGGTGTATGCCATCACCACGCTCGGCTACGGCGGCTCGTTCACCGCCTTTACCTATCTGGCGCCGATCCTGCAGGACGTGGCCGGTTTCGCGGCCTCGAGCGTGGGCCTGGTGATGCTGGTGTACGGCGTGTCGGTGGCGGCCGGGAATATCTGGGGCGGGCGCCTGGCCGACCGCAAGGGGCCGGTGCGCGCGCTGCAAATCGTATTCGGGCTGCTGGCGGCGGTGCTGGCCGTGCTGACCTTCACCGCGCCGCATCCGGTGCTGGTGGTGGCCACCGTGCTGGCCTGGGGCGCGGTCGCCTTCGGCAACGTGCCGGGCCTGCAGCTGTACGTGGTGCAGCGCGCCGAACGCGATGCACCGCAGGCGCTGGACATGGCCTCGGGCCTGAACATCGCCGCCTTCAACCTCGGCATCGCGCTCGGCGCCTGGGGCGGCGGGCTGATCGTCGAACACCTGGGCCTGCTGGCGACGCCGCCGATCGGCGCGGCGGTGGTGCTTGGCGCCCTGCTCCTGACCACGCTGGCCGGCCGCCTCGACCGGCGCGACGCCAGGACCGCGGCGGCACAGCCGCAGCGTTCCGCCGAATTCGTTTAACCCCTTGAAAAGGACATCACCATGAACATGCCGGACATCGGCGCAGGCACCTTCCGCCTGCAAGGACAGCAAGCCATCGACAGCGTCGCCAACGCCCTCGACCTCGGCTACCGCCACATCGATACCGCCCAGATCTACGGCAACGAAGCCGAGGTCGGACAAGCCCTGGCGCACAGCGGCGTCGCGCGCGGCGAGGTCTTCGTCACCACCAAGATCTGGACCGAGAATCTGTCGCGCGAAGCATTGATCCCGAGCCTGGAAGAGAGCCTGCGCAAGCTGCGCCTGGACACGGTCGACCTGGCCCTGGTCCACTGGCCGTCGCCCGGCGCCGCCGTGCCGGTGGCCGAGTCGATGGCGGCACTGATGGAAGCGCGCGAGCGCGGCCTGACGCGCGCCATCGGCATCTCGAACTTCACGATTCCCCTGATGCGCGAAGCGATCGATGCGGTCGGTGCGCCGAACATCGCCACCAACCAGGTCGAGCTGCATCCCTACCTGCAGAACCGCCAAGTGGCCAGCTTCGCGCGCGAACACGGCATCCACGTCACGGCCTATATGCCGCTTGCCTACGGCAAGGTGATCGAGGATCCGGTGGTCAAGACGATTGCCCAGCGCCTGCAAGCGACGCCGGCCCAGGTGACGCTGGCCTGGCTGCTGGCCAAAGGCTACGCCGCGATCCCGTCGTCGACGCGGCGTGCCAATCTCGAAAGCAACCTGGCGGCGCGCCGCGTGCAACTGGGCGCTGGCGACATCGCCGCCATCGATGCGCTGGAGCGCGGCGAGCGCCTGGTCAGCCCGGACTTCGCACCAAGCTGGGACCAGGTGGGCCCGAGCGAGACTAAGCGTCCAGTTCCGGATAATGCCGGAAGATGCCTTCCTCATTGAACGGAATGCGCCGCTCGGACGACAGGTAGGCGGCAATGCGCGGCCGCTCGGCCACGCGGCGGCGCAGCGCCTCGAGTTGCGGATGCTCGGCCAGCACGCGCGCCGTCGCATTCGGGAAGGCATACTTCAGGCCTTCCAGCACCTGGAACAGCGACAAGTCCGCATAAGTCACCTCCTGCCCCAGCAGGTAATCCTTGTCGTCCAGCACACGGGCGAAATAGCCGAGAAATTTCGGAATGCGCGCCGACGTGAATTCCTGCGAGCGGCGCAGGGCCTCGGGTTTCTGGTCTTCGTAATACGCGTTCATGCCGGCCGGGTGGTGGGTTTCGTGGACCTCGCTCACCACGTCGGCAATCGTCATCTGCAGTTGCTGGGTCCAGAACCGGCCTGCCTCATCCTGCGGCGCCAGGCCGTGGCGCTCGCCG
>DAMABW010000040.1:0-5843 GCA_031999925.1 Massilia sp.
CACCGAATTCGCCGAACTGGTAAGCCGGGTGCTGACCTTCGACTACCTCGGCGCGCTGGCCGTGTCGCTGCTGTTCCCGCTGGTGCTGGCGCCGCACCTGGGCCTGGTGCGTACCGGCTTCCTGTTCGGGATGCTGAATGTCGGCGTCGGGCTGTGGACGCTGTACGCCTTCCGCCGCGAACTGGCCAACATGACCGGCCGTGTGCTGCGCGCCTGCTCGGTGCTGCTGGTGCTGACGATGGGCTTCGTGCTCTCGGACCGCATGGTCGGCTGGGGCGAGCGCAGTTTGTTCGGCGACGACATCGTGTACTCCACCACCACGCCTTACCAGCGCCTGGTGATCACGCGCTGGAAGGACGACCTGCGCCTCTACATCAACGGCAATTTGCAGTTCTCCTCGCGCGACGAATACCGCTACCACGAAGCGCTGGTGCACCCGGTGCTGCAGCAGCTCCCTTGGGCAAAACGCGTGCTGGTGCTGGGCGGCGGCGATGGCCTGGCGCTGCGCGAAGTGCTGCGCTACCCGAACATCGAGCACGTGACCCTGGTCGACCTCGACCCGGCCATGACCGGCACCTTTGCCAGCCGCCCGGAACTGGTGAAGTTGAACGCGAACGCGTTCGCCGACAAGCGCGTGACGGTGGTGAATGCCGATGCCGCGATCTGGCTGCAGCAGGACCGTGGCATGTACGACGCGGTGATCGTCGACTTTCCCGACCCGTCCAGCTTCGCCCTCGGTAAGCTGTATTCGGTGCCGTTCTACGGCGTGCTGAAGAAGCACGTGGCGGCGAACGGCCTGGTGGTGGTGCAATCGACCTCGCCTTACTTTGCACCGAACGCCTACTGGACGGTGGACGCGACGCTGCGCGAAGTGGGCATGCAGACCTGGCCCTACCACCTGTACGTGCCGTCGTTCGGCGAGTGGGGCTTCATCCTCGCCTCGCCGCAGGGACGCTACCAGCCGCCCGACAGCTACCGCCTGCCGATGCGCTATCTCGACGCCGAGACCACGCGCGCCATGTTCGCCTTCCCGCCCGACATGGGACGGCGCCAGATGGCGCCGAACCGCCTCAACACGCAGTCGCTGGTGCACGAGTTCGAGGAAGACTGGCGCCAGGTGATCCGCTGATGGACCGCAGGTCGTTCTTGCTGTCGGCCGGCGGCGCCTCGCTGGCGGCGCTGGCCAGTGGTGCGGGTTTCATGCGCTGGCAAGAGATCGCGCCGCATCTCAGCTATCCGGGCCGAGAAGAGGGCCACTTCCTGCGCGATGCGCGGGCGCTGCCGCCGCCGTCCAGCGCGGTCGAGACCGACGTCGTCATCCTCGGTTCGGGTATCGCCGGGCTGACGGCGGCCTGGAAACTGGGGCGGGAAGGGGCGCGGGCGCTGATGATCGATGGGCCGCAGGCCTTCGGCAACGCGGCCGGCGCGCGCTATGACGAGCTCGAATGCCCGACTGGCGCGCATTACCTGCCGCTGCCGTCGACGGAATCGGCGCACGTGCGCGCCATCCTGTCCGACCTGGGCATCATCGAACGCAATCCCTTTGGCGAGACGCCGTATTACGACGAGCGCTACATCGTGCATGCGCCCGAGGAGCGGCTGCTGGTGAACGGGCAGTGGCAGGAAGGACTGGTGCCCACGCTCGGCGTGCCGGAGGCCGAGTTGGCCGAGCAGCGGCGCTTCTTCGCGCACATGGAGCGCCTGCGCGGGCAGCGTGGCGCGGACGGCAAGCGGCTGTTCGTGTTCCCGTCGGCGCTGTCGTCAACCGACATGGCAGGGGCGGAGCTCGACCGCATCAGCTTCAAGGCATGGCTGGAGCGCGAGGGCTACCGTGCGCCCAGTCTGCACTGGTACCTGAACTACTGCTGCCGCGACGACTACGGCGCGCGCTACGACCGGGTCTCGGCCTGGGCCGGGCTGCATTACTTTGCCGGGCGCAGCGGGCGGGGGGCGAATGCGTCCGATTCGGCGGTGCTGACCTGGCCGGGCGGGCTAGCGCCGCTGGCGGCGGGCATGGCGGCGCGCTCGGGTGTCCCGCGCCGGCCCGGCACGGCGGTGCGCGTGCACCGCACGGGCAGCGGTGTCGAGGCGCTGTGTTTCAGTTTGGAAAACGGTGCACCGGTGACTTACCTCGTCCGCGCCCGCAAGGCGATCTGCGCGATGCCGGTCTTTGTCGCGGCGCGCGTGGTCGAGGGGATGGCCGACTACGGTTTCGACCCGCGACGCCATCTACCCGAATACGCACCCTGGCTGGTCGCCAACTTCGTCATGCGGCACCCGCCGCGCGAGCGCGACGACGTGCCGCTGTCCTGGGACAACGTGGTGCAGGCCGAGCCGGGGCTGGGCTACGTGGTCTCGACCCACCAGGACATCCGCATGGAGCCGGCCGAGCGCAGCGTGTTCACGGCCTATGTGGCGTTGTCGCACATGACGCCTGTGGCGGCGCGGCGCTGGATGCAGGCGGTGGATGCGAAAGAGCTGGTCGAGCTGGCGAGCGCCGACTTGAAGACAGCCTATGGCTGGACGCTGGCGGCGAACGTCGAGCGCGTCGACATCACCTTGCGCGCGCATGCGATGGCGGTGCCGGCGCCGGGCTTCCGCTCGAACGCCGGCATGGCGGCGCTGCGCGAAGCGGACGGTCCTGTCCTGGTCGCGCAAGCCGATCGGTCCGGTCTGGCGGTGTTCGAGGAAGCCTCGTGGTGGGGCTGGCGCGCTGCGGAGCGTGCCCTGGCTTGACGCTTCAGGCGCGGTGCGTGCCGGCTTCGCGCAGGCCGGCGTCGTTCAATTGCTCGGCGAAGAGGTCGCGCTCGCGGTCGACGATGTCGTCCACGGTGCGTTCGTCCAGGCCCATCGTCTCCAGCACGAAGGCAGACAGCTGCAGGCTCGCTTCCAGCGTCTCCGGCACGACGACGGTGGCGCCGGCCAGGCGCAGGGCGCGCGCGTGCTTTTCGTCGCGCGAGCGCACGAACAGCGGCACGTGCGGGAAGTCGCGCCGGATGCCGCGCACCGCCTGCAGGGCCGATGCCGGGTGGTCCATGGTCAGCACGATGGCCGGCGCTTCGTCGGCGTGCACGCGGCGCAGCAACTCGCAGCGGGCTGCATTGCCGAAGTAGACCGGCACGCCTTGCGCATGTAGCGTTGACACCATCCTGGCGTTGTTTTCGAAGGCGATGAAATCGATGCGCTGGGCGCCGAGCAGCTTGCCCAACTGCTGGCCCACGCGGCCATAGCCGGCGATGATGATGCGGCCGCGCGCCGCCGCCAGTTCGGCATCGTCGACCTGCATGACGTGTGCCTGCTCGCGGCGTTCGGCGCGCTCGCCGATGCTGCGGCCCAGGCGCGCCAGCAGCGGCGTGATGAACATCGACAGGCCGACGGCCAGCATCACGCGTGCACCGAGGCCGGGCGCCAGCAGTTTGGTCGAGATGGCGTAGCCGATCACGATGAAGGCGAACTCGCCGCCCTGGCCGAGTAGCAGGCCGCCTTCGACGGCGCGCGGCCAGGGCAGGCGGCCGATGCGGAAGATCAGCGCGATCACACCGGCTTTCACCAGCACCAGGCCGGCGACAAACGCCGCCAGCCAGAGCGGCGCCTCGACGATCTGGCGCGTATCTATCTGCATCCCGACGGTCATGAAGAACAGGCCCATGAGCAGGCCCTTGAAGGGCTCCACCATCAGCTCGACCTCGTGCTTGAACTCGGTCTCGGCCAGCAGCAGGCCGGCGATCAGGGCGCCGAGCGCCATCGACAAACCGGCCGCGGCCGACAGCCCGGCGATGCCGAAGGTGCTCAGCAGGATCAGGGCCATGAAGACGTCGGGCTGGCGCTGGCGTGCGAATGCCTTGAACAGCGGGTGGATCACACGTCCGCCGACCAGGTAGATGAGGGCGATCGCGCCGCCGGCTTTCGCCATCGTGACCACGGCCAGCATGGCGGCGCCGTCGCCGTTGCCTTTTGCCAGGGCGCCGATCAGGATCAGGATCGGCACCACGGCCAGGTCTTGCAGCATCAGCACGGCAAACGCGGCCTGGCCCAGGCGCGAGCCGGTGCTTTGCTGCTCGCTCATCAGCTGCATGACGACGGCGGTGGAGGAGAGCGAGAGCACCAGGCCGAGGATGATGGCGGTGGGGACGGCTTCGCCGAGCAGGAACACGACGGCGGCGCCGATGATGGCGGCGCTGGCCAGCACTTGCGCGCTGCCGGCGCCGAACACCCAGCGCCGCAGCGACCATAAGCGTGCGGCCGAGAGTTCGAGGCCGATCATGAACATCAGGAAAAGCACGCCGATCTCGGCCAGCATCGAGACGCCGGGGCCGCTGGGGAATGTGAGCCAGGACAGCCAGTGGACGTGGCTTGCTGCCAGGCCGAGGCCGAAGGGGCCGACCAGGGTGCCGACGGCCAGGAAGCCGAGCACCTGGTTGATGCGCAGGCGCTGCAGCGTCGGGATCAGGATGCCGGCGAGGATCAGGAACAGCAGGATTTCGCGCAGGAAGGGGAAGGCGTGTTGCTCGTGCACGGGGGAAGGCCTTTGCGGTTGTGGGCTGGCATTGGCATTTTATAACGGCGGGTTTGGGGGGCAGGTGAAACCCAACGGCCTGCTCGATGATCGGACGGTTGAATAACGTAGGGTGGGGGTTTAAAGGCCGGGGGCCTTTAAACCGAATGTGCCCACGCGTGACGGTTGATCATTGTTGACGTATTTTTGTCCGAACATACTGCCAGCAATAATCATGCTTCACGCGTGGGCACGGGGTGCCCACCCTACGTCGGAAGCAGATCGTCCTAGAAGCTCTTCGCCTGGAACGCTTCCGCCGGCGTTTCTTCCTGCTGGCGATGGCCGCTCGCCACCGGCTGGCGCGACTCGGCCGTCTTGACCAGCTCTTCGTACTCCGGATCGTCGGTGCCGCGCAGTTCGATGAAGCGATCCAGCGCGTTTTCCAGCTTCGGCAGCAGGATCGCACGCTCGCTGTGCAGCACGCTGTAGGCCGGACGCGGCGCCGTCATGCCCAGCTCCGACGCCGCGCGTGCTTCGAGGCGCGAAGCATCGATGCCGGCTTTTTCCGCTGCCATCCTAGCCAGCTCGTACCAGGTCACCGAGCCTACGTTGTTCAGGTGCCAGATCCCGCATTCGCGGTCCACGGCGAGATCCAGGCAGGTATGCACCAGGTCCGGCACATAGGTCGGCGACACCGTCATGTCGCTCGCAGCGACGAAGGACTCGCCACGCTCCAGCGCCCCCAGCGCCTGGGTCACGAAGTTATGCTGGTCCCACGGTCCGAAGAAGGCGCTGGTACGCACCACCAGGGCGCCCGGATGCGCCTCGAGCACCGCGGCTTCCGCTTCCGCCTTGCTGCGCCCATAGGCATTCAGCGGCGATACCGGATCGCTCTCGACATATGGGCTGCCTTTCGAGCCGTCGAACACCAGGTCGCTCGAGAAGGTGGTCAGGTGCACGCCGTGGCGGGCGCAGGCTGCGGCCAGGATCGCGGCGCCTTCGCGGTTCTCGCGGAAGCAGCGATCGAGGTCGCCTTCGGCATCGTCCACGCGCACATAGCCGCAGGTGTTGATCACGGCCCAGGGCTTATGCAGGCCGAGCGCGCGTTCGACCGAGGCCGGGTCGGCGATGTCCATGTCGTGGCGCGACAGCAGCTTGTAGTTCAGGTGGCGCTTCTTGCAGATGCGCGCAAAGGCGCGGCCCAGGGTGCCGCTGGCGCCCAGGATCAGGATCGGCGCGGCGCTCGTGCCGACCAGGGTATGGCCGTCGGCCGAGATCGAGGTCAGCGCGGCAGGCGTGGCGACCGGCGCGCACAGCCAGCGGTTCGGACGGCGCCACCAGCCCTGGC
>DAMABW010000040.1:5853-18084 GCA_031999925.1 Massilia sp.
GTGCGACAGCGGCTTGCCATCCGCCAGTTCGCGCATCATCGCCGCCAGCGCGGTCGGGCGCGGCATTGGCGAGCGGACGTCGAAGGGGCCCGGTTCGTAGTAGCCGCGGTTCTGCGTGACCAGGCTGTTCCAGTCAAAGGAGCCGAGCAGCGACCACACGGTGACGGCGCGGATGTCGACGCCGTTGGCGCGCGCCGTGTTGGCGGCTTGCCAGATCTCGAGCAGCCAGCGCAACTGGTCTTCGCGGTTCGCGTCGATGTGGGCCTCGGTGATCGCGATCTGCAAATGGTAGCGGTCCCAGACTTCCTGCAGCAGCGGGCCGATGCCGGCGGTCGGCGTGGCCAGGGCGCGCGAGGCTTCGATGTCGGCGCAAGGGATGCCGTCGGCGATGCCGCGATGGTGCTCGGGGTAGCGCTCCGGGCGGTGATCGAGCCAGCGCTCGCTGGTGACGTAATAGTTGACGCCGATGACGTCCGGCGGGCAAGGGTTCTCGCGGAACCAGAGGAATTCGGATTCGTCAATGCCGGTCTTGGTCAGATACTTCCAGAGCTTGTGCTCGGGACCGACCATGCCGCACAGCAGGTCCCAGGCCAGCCAGCGGCGCTCGTTATAGAAGTCGGCCACATCCGCCAGTTCCGGCGTGCTGTAGGTCTTGCCGAGGTCGTCGGTTTGCACCAGCTTGGCATTCGGATTGACCTTGCGGATTTCGCGCATGCACAGCACCACGGCGCGGCACTGGATGAGCAAGGCTTCGATGAAGCTGCGGTCGTCGCGTGCGTGCGGGTACCAGACGCCGTACAGGCCGGCGAAGCGGGCGGTGGTGCAGGGCTCGTTGACCGGGGTGTAGTACTCGAGCCAGGGATAGCGTGCGGCCACGGCGCCGGCGTATTCGGCCAGGCGCTCCGGAAAGGCCGGGTCCATCAGGCTGGTGTCGCGCGGGCCGCTGCCGTGGTGGATCAGGCCGGCGATCGGGGTGACGCCGGCCTCGCGCAGGGCGGGCAGGCGTTCGTCGGGCCAGGACCAGTCGGCCTTGGCGATGCCTTCGGGGGCGGTGCGCTCCCAGAGGATGGGGTAACGGATGGCGCGGATGCCGAGCGAGGCAAAACGGCCGATGTCGCAGGCCCGCAGTGCGTGGCCATTGCGGTCGAGCTGGCTGAAGTAGTCGTCGCGGACGCGGTTGACGGTGCATTCGAGGCCGCCCCAGAGTTCGAGCGGCTGGCGGTCCAGCGGCTGGCGCTCGATTGGGCGGGATTGGCTGTTCAGGCTCGTATTGGTATTCATAAATCACCACTCTTTATATTTTTGACAACAACGAATTTTTTAGATGGCCGCCGAAAGCAGAAAGTTCGGTCTGGTTTATCGGGTCCCCCTGTCCCGATCAATAAGTGCAGTTGTCGCAACGCGCGGTTGACAGCGCGCCGCCAACCTGCAACCATGCCACCCATGAATTTCTTGAAACCACATCGTTCGCTCTGCACCTGGTGGCGCCGCTGACAGCGCGCGGCCCAGAGAAGATGTGACTCGATGAACGCCGCCTCGATTCAGGTGGCGTTTTTCGTTTAGCGCGGCAGGATCGGGGCACCAGAAGAAAACCCGGAAACCCGAAAACCCGATGAGCCAACAACACACCCCAGCATCAACCCAGAATCCAGAACCAGCACCGGTCATCCTGACCGGCGACCGTCCGACCGGTCCCTTGCACCTCGGCCACTTCGTGGGCAGCCTGCGCAACCGCGTGGCCTACCAGGACCAGTACCGCCAGTTCGTCATGCTCGCGGACGCCCAGGCGCTCACCGATAACATGGACGACACCAACAAGGTTCACCGTAACGTGGTCGAGGTGGCGCTGGATTACCTTGCCGTGGGCATCGACCCGTCGCGCTCGACGATCTTCATCCAGTCCCAGGTCCCGGAACTGGCCGAGTTGACATTTTATTATTTGAACCTGGTGACTGTCGCACGCTTGGAGCGTAACCCGACTGTCAAGACGGAGATTGCGCTGCGCGGCTTCGAGCGCGACATTCCCGCCGGCTTCCTGACCTACCCGGCCAGCCAGGCTTCCGACATCAGCGCCTTCAAGGCAACCCTGGTGCCGGTGGGCGAAGACCAGATCCCGATGATCGAGCAGTGCAACGAGATCGTGCGCCGTTTCAACCGCATCGCCAACCGCGACATCCTGGTCGAGTGCAAGGCCCTGGTGCCGGAAATCGGCCGCCTGCCTGGCATCGACGGCAAGGCCAAGATGAGCAAGTCGCTCGGCAACACCATCAACCTGGGCGACAGCGCCGACGCCATCCGCGCCGCCGTCAAGCAGGTCTATACCGACCCGCTGCACCTGAAGGTGTCGGACCCGGGCCACCTCGAAGGCAACGTCGCCTTCCTCTACCTGGATGCCTTCGATCCGGAAAAGGAAGCGCTGGAAGAAATGAAGGCGCACTACACCCGCGGCGGCCTGGGCGACAGCATCGTCAAGAAGCGCCTCGACGTGGTGCTGCAGGAAATGCTGGCGCCGATCCGCGAACGCCGCGAGCACTATGCCCAGGACAAGGGCCAAGTGCTGCAGATGCTGAAAGAGGGCACGATGAAGGCGCGCGAAACCGCGGCGCAGACGATGGACGAAGTGCGCCGCGCGCTGGGCCTGTCGTACTTCTGAGCATGACGCGCGGCGTCGGTTCGACGCCCCGCATGCCGATACCCTCGGTATCGCATCTCGCTCCTTCGTTCTGCCAGCTGGCCCCTCGCTTTGACATGTGACAAGCTGCGCTCCATCGTCATTCGAGGAGCTTGTCATCATGTCAAAAGGTTTGCGCTTGACCGAGCGGTGGATGGGCCGCGCGTTGTGGCTGGTTGCTTTCATTTTCGCCGCCTTCCTGATCGGGCTGGGCGGCAAGATCGTCGAAAATCTCTGGGACGTCGAGGCGCCCCTGACGGTCGAGCAGTTCATGGACCCGCAGCGCCTCGCCGCGCTGCAATCCCAGCGCGATGCGGCCGAGCACAAGCAGACCGCCGCCCGCGCCGCACTCCAGCAGGCCGAGCAGCAGCACGAGGTGGCGCGCTCGAACACGGCCTCGGCCCGTGCCTCTTTCGATAACTGGCTCGCCACGCGCCGCGTCACGGCGCGGCCCGACCAGGACACCGAACTCATCAACCGCACGAAAGCCCTCGACGGCCTGGAGGCCGAGGAGCGCAAGGCCCTGGGCGCGGTGGAAGCCCAGCGCCAGGCCATGCTTGACGCCACCCAGCAGGCCGAGAGCGTCGAGCGCAATTGGCAGGCGCTGGAAGTCCCGGCCGTGCAGGCGCACTATGAAGCGGCGCGTTCCAAGGAATTGCGCGTTTTCCTGTACCGGCTGGCATTGACCCTGCCGCTGCTGGCGGTCGCCGGCTGGCTGTTCAAGCACAAGCGCAAGAGCACCTGGTGGCCGTTCGCCTGGGGCTTCATCTACTTCGCCCTGTTCGCCTTCTTCTTCGAGTTGGTGCCTTATTTGCCGAGCTATGGCGGCTATGTGCGCTACCTGGTGGGGATCGTGGTGACGGTGGTGGTGGGGCGCTATGCGATCCTGTCGCTGCAGGCTTACCTGGCGCGCCAGAAGGAAACCGAGGCGCTGCCCGACGTGGCGCGGCGCCAGACCATGCGCTACGACATGGCCTTGCAGCGCTTGGCCAAGAGCGTGTGCCCGGGCTGCGAGCGCACGGTGGACCTGAAGGATACGAGCATCGATTACTGCCCGCACTGCGGCATCGGCCTGTTCGACCGCTGCGGCTGCTGCAACACGCGCAAGAATGCGTTCGCGCGGTTCTGCTTCTCGTGCGGAACCGCGGCGAACACGACGCTGGCGGATTGACGGATGGACGAAAGGACTGGCGGCGGCCATGCCGGCGCCAGTCCTTGGTCGTTAACGATCGCTAACGCAAAGCCTTATTGCAGGTCGGCCGGCACCTTGCCGCCGTTTTCGGCCAGCTTCTTCATGACCTGCTTGTGCAGCCAGATGTTCATCGAGGCCGAATCGCTCGTGTCGCCGCTGTAGTGCAGCTCGGCGGCCAGTTCCTTGCGCGCGGCCAGGCTGGAGTCGAGGTCGAGCAGTTTCATCAGGTCGACGATCGAGGTGCGCCAGTTCAGCTGCTGGCCCGAGGCCTTCAGCTTGGCATTCAGGATCTCTTCCACGTCGACCTGCTGGTTCAGGGTCGAGGCCGGGGCAGCGGCGGCTGGGGCCGTTGGCGCCGGGTTCGGTGCGGCCTGGCCGGCAGGCTGGGCAGGGGCGGCCGGGGCCGGCGCTGGTGCGGCGGCTGGCGCGTTTTGCTGCTGTGCCGGCGCCGGGGCCGACTTTTGCGGGAAGATCTTATGGAAGATATTGCTCAGGATGCCCACGTTGTTCTCCTTTTCGGGGGTGGAAGTTGAATTGCGGCGCTGGATGCCCTGCGCCATGGCGCCGAGTGCCACGGCCAGCGCGGTGGCGCCGATGGCCTTCACGGCGGTCGGGTGCTCGGCGTAGAACTCGCCCATGCGGTCGAGGATGCCCGGGTTTTCCTTTTGCGCCTCTTCGGCGATGTCCTTGATCTGCTGCTCCGAGACTTGCGAAGCCTGTTCCGGCGTGATCTTGCCACCGGCGTTGCCGCCGAACAGGCCGCCCAGCTTGCCCAGCAGGCCGGGGCCGGCGCCGGCGATCAACTGGTTCAGCATGCCTGCGCGCTGGTCCGGATTGCTGTTGCCAAACATCTGGGCCAGCATCTGTGGGAAGGGTGGGGTGTGGTCCGAGCGCAATGCCTGGGCCAGGCCTTGTGCGAGGGTGTCGCGCGGCGCCGCTTGCGCTGCGCGGTCGAAATCGTCCGATGCCTGCGCCGTGTTGGCGCCGCCGCCCAGGTATTGCCCGAGCAAATTCCCTAAATCAAAACCCATGTGTCCTCCTGCTTCATTGACGTTGAAGGAAAAGGGTAGGACGGTTGAGCACCGTGTTTCGGTACGCTGACGAACGCACAACAGAGAAAAACCGGTATTCGCTGCCTGCTGGTAATTACATGCCGCCCGCGCTAAGCTGATGGGATGCCTTATCTGCCGCTTCTCCTCTTTGCGCTGGTGTACGCCGGCGCGGCCCTGGCCTGGGACGTGCCCCCGCTGGTGGCCGGCGCCTATGTGGTGACCAGCCTTACTTGCTTCGTCGCCTATGCCATCGACAAGTCGGCGGCGCGCAGGGGCGGCTGGCGCACGCCGGAGCGGACCCTGCTGCTGCTGGGACTGGTGGGCGGCTGGCCGGGGGGACTGTTGGCCCAGCAATGGCTGCGGCACAAGTCGGCGAAGCGGTCGTTCCAGCAATTGTTCTGGGTGACGGTGGCGGCGAATGTGGCGGGCTTCGTGTATCTGTCGTCGCGGATGGCTGGCGCATGAGCCGGGCCTTTCCTGGCTGGGCCTATCCATCGCGCGTATTGGCGCACCGTGGTGGCGGCACGCTGGCGCCGGAAAACACCATGGCCGGACTGCTCGAAGGCATGCGGCGCGGCTTTCGGGCCATCGAATACGACATCATGCTGGCGCGCGACGGGGTGGCGGTGGTGATGCACGATCCTTACCTGGGCCGCACGGTGGCCGGGTCGGGGAATGTGTTCGATTACGATGCGTTGGAGCTGGCGGCGATGGATGCCGGGAGCTGGTTCGGGCGGGCGTTCGATGGCGAGCCGGTGCCGCTGTTCGTGGAGTATGCGGGCTTTTGCAAGGCGCATGGCGTGTGGATGAACATGGAGATCAAGCCGGCGCCGGGGTATGACATCGAGACCGGCGGGGCGGTGGCGCGCATTGCTGCCGGCATGTTCGCGGACGAGATCGCGGCGGGGCGGTGGGATGCGGTGCCCTTGTTGTCGTCGTTCAGCGAGCTGGCGCTGGAGTCGGCGCGCGAGGTGGCGCCGGAGGTGCCAAGGGCGTTGCTGATGAGCGAGCTGCCGCCGGATTGGGAGCGGCGCGTGCGGGCCGTGGACGCGGTGGCGGTGCATGTGAATCATCGGCATTTGACACAGGAGCTGGCGCGGGCGGTGAAGGAGGCGGGGTTGGCGCTGTTTTGCTATACCGTGAATGAGCCGGCGCGGGCGAAGGAGCTCTTCGGGTGGGGAGTCGATGCCCTTTGTACCGACCGTATCGATTTGATCGGGCCCGGGTAGGGTGGACACCTGTGTCCACGCGGTCTCATCGAATGATCATCGGCGCGGCCACCCAAAATCGCTTGCATGCGTACGTGGGGCTGTTGCCTGTGCCTTTATCGGTATCTTGAATCCGCGTGGGCACGAGTGCCCACCCTACGGGATATGTTCCGGACTCGCGGTGATAAAACCCGGCAACCGCCTGCTTGCACACCCATGCAAATAAGTCACGGGTGACTGATATAATCGTTTCCTTTATATACCGTACTGCTCTCTTTCCGCATCCGCCAACATGAAATCCTCCGAAATTCGCGAAAAGTTCCTCAAGTTCTTTGAGTCCAAGGGCCATACGATCGTACGGTCCAGCCCGCTCGTGCCGGGCAACGATCCGACCATGTTGTTGACCAACAGCGGAATGGTGCAGTTCAAGGACGTGTTCCTGGGCCTCGACTCGCGCCCCTACAAGCGCGCCACCACCGTGCAGCGCTGCGTGCGCGCCGGCGGCAAGCACAACGACCTGGAAAACGTCGGCTACACCGCGCGTCACCACACCTTCTTCGAAATGCTGGGCAACTTCAGCTTCGGCGATTACTTCAAGCGCGACGCGATCAACTTTTGTTGGGAGCTGCTGACAAAAGTTTATCAACTGCCGGCCGAGAAGCTGACCGTCACCGTCTACTTCGAGGACGACGAAGCCTACGACATCTGGGCCAACGAGATCGGTGTGCCGAAAGAGCGCATCATCCGTATCGGCGACAACAAGGGCGCCCGCTACGCGTCGGACAACTTCTGGCAGATGGCCGACACCGGCCCTTGCGGCCCGTGCACCGAAGTGTTCTACGACCACGGCGCCGACATCTGGGGCGGTCCTCCGGGCTCGCCGGAAGAAGACGGCGACCGCTTCATCGAGATCTGGAACCTGGTGTTCATGCAGTTCAACCGCGACGAATCGGGCGTGCTGACCCCGCTGCCGAAGCCGTCGATCGACACCGGCATGGGCATGGAACGCCTGGCCGCGGTGCTGCAGCACGTGCACAGCAACTACGAGATCGACCTGTTCCAGAATCTGATCAAGGCCGCCGCCCGCGAAACCGGCGCGAGCGACCTGAACAACAACTCGCTGAAAGTGATCGCGGACCATATCCGCGCCGCTTCTTTCCTGATCGTCGACGGCATCATCCCAAGCAGCGAAGGCCACGGCTACGTCCTGCGCCGCATCATCCGCCGCGCGCTGCGCCACGGCCACAAGCTGGGCCAGACCCGTCCGTTCTTCTACAAGCTGGTGGAAGACCTCGACATCGAGATGGGCTCGGCGTATCCGGAACTGACCGAAGCGAAAGAGCGCGTTGCCCAGGTGCTGAAGGCCGAGGAAGAGCGTTTCGGCGAGACCCTGGAAAACGGCATGAAGATCCTGGAAGCCCAGTTGGCCAAGGATCCGCAGAAGCTCGACGGCGGCACCGCCTTCACCCTGTACGACACCTACGGTTTCCCGCTGGACCTGACCGCCGACATCTGCCGCGAGCGCAATGTCACGCTCGACGAAGAAGGTTTCAATGCCGCCATGGAGCAGCAAAAGAAAACCGCACGCGCCGCCGGCAAGTTCAAGATGGCAGCGAAGGTCGAGTACGCGGGCGACAAGACCAAGTTCGTCGGCTACGAGTCCTTGGTACACAATACCCACGTGCTGGCGCTGTATTCCGAAGGCGTGTCGGTCCAGGAACTGAAAGAAGGCCAGGAAGGCATCGTCGTCCTCGACACCACCCCGTTCTACGCGGAATCGGGCGGCCAGGTCGGCGACCACGGCACGATCGCCTCGGCTGCCGGCCAGTTCGAAGTCGAAGACACCCTGAAGATCCAGGCCGATGTGTTCGGTCACCACGGCGTGCTGCGTTCGGGTTCGCTGAAGGTCGGCGACACCGTCGATGCACAAGTGGACCAGGCCAAGCGCGCGCGCACCATCCGCAACCACTCGGCCACCCACCTGATGCACAAGGCCCTGCGCGAAGTGCTGGGCGGCCACGTGCAGCAGAAGGGCTCGCTGGTCGATCCGGATAAAACCCGCTTCGACTTCAGCCACAACGCCCCGGTGACGCAAGAACAGATCGCCCAGGTCGAGCAGATCGTCAACCGCGAGATTCTGGAAAACCACGCCACCCTGGCCCAGCACATGTCCTTCGATGACGCCGTGAAGCATGGCGCCATGGCCCTGTTCGGCGAGAAGTACGGCGACGAAGTGCGCGTGCTCGACATCGGTTCCTCGAAAGAGCTGTGCGGCGGCGTGCACGTGAACCGCACCGGCGACATCGGCCTGTTCAAGATCGTGTCGGAAGGCGGCGTCGCTGCCGGCATCCGCCGTATCGAAGCGGTAACGGGCGAGGGCGCGCTGACTTGGGTGCAGGCGACCAACGCCAAGCTGCTGGCCGCCGCCTCGGCCCTGAAGACCGGCCCGGACGAGCTGCCGTCGCGCATTGCCCAGGTGCAGGATCAGGTAAAAGTGCTGGAGAAGGAAGTCGCGGCGCTGAAGTCGAAACTGGCTGCCGGCCAGGGCGACGAGTTGCTGAACCAAGCGGTCGACGTGAATGGCATCAAGGTGCTGGCCGCAACGATGGAAGGCGCCGACGTTGCCACCCTGCGCGAAGCCATGGACAAGCTGAAGGACAAGCTGGGTACCGCCGCCATCGTGCTGGCCAGCGTGATCGACGGCAAGGTCAGCCTGATCGCCGGCGTGACCAAGGACGCCACCGGTAAAGTAAAAGCCGGCGAACTGGTCAACTTCGTGGCCCAGCAGGTGGGCGGCAAGGGCGGCGGCCGTCCGGACATGGCGCAAGCCGGTGGTACCGATCCGGCTGGCCTGCCGAACGCACTGGCTGGCGTTGCGGGCTGGGTGGGCGAACGCGCCGCATAAGCCATCGCTCCAGCACACGCTGTATCCAGAAACGCCGCTCCATGCGGCGTTTTTTTCGCCCGTTCGCGCTGCGCACGATTGCTTTATGCATGGTAACTAGGCATTGCAGCCCCGCGAGCTCGTCCATACAATCCGTTGTTTATTTCATATGAACGGAAATGAACATGCGCATGTTTCGACTCATCGGCGTACTTCTGCTTGCCGCAACCAGCTCGCTGGCCTGGTCCATGATGCCGGCGACCGACACAGTCAAGGGAGGCAAGGACCATCCGCTGCTGTCGCGCTTCGAGGGCGCCAAGCTGGTGGGCTACGATGTCAAGCAATTCGATGAAACCATGCTCCCGGCCGGTAAGCATTACATCACCAAGGATGGCCTTGCGGCGCATGACAAGACAGTGCAGCTCGAAGGCAAGGTGACGCGCATTGCCTACAATTTCCCACGCGAGCGCTCGTCGCTCGAGGTATTGCGCAATTACCAAAGCGCGCTTGAGCGGGCCGGCTTGAAGACCCTGTTCACCTGTGCCAAGGACGCCTGCGGCCAAAAGTTCGGTGTGTTCTGGTATGAGCGCCGCTTGAGCGATGGGTTTGTACAGGGGAGCGGAACCTACGCGCCGTTCATCGACGGCCGCAGTGACATGCGCTTCCTGCTCGCTGGCGGCACGCGGCCGGACGGCTCGGCGCTGCACGTCGGTGTGTTTGTCTTCGCGCCGGTGAAGAACCAAGATGGCGGCCTCTACCTGGAGATCGTCGAAGGCAAGCCCATGGAAACCGGCAAGGTCACTGTCAACCTGAATGCGGCCGAGATGGCCAAGGGCATCGTCAACGAGGGTAGGGTAGCGGTCTACGGCGTCTATTTCGACACCGGCAAGGCCGAGGTGAAGCCGGATTCGAAGCCGGCGCTGGCCGAGATGGCCAAGATGCTGCAGCAGGACCCCAAGCTGAAGGTGTTCGTGGTCGGCCATACCGACAACCAGGGTGTGCCGGCCCAGAACCTGGCGCTGTCGCAGCAGCGTGCCGACGCCGTGGTCAAGGCCCTGGCCGAGGGCTACAAGATCGACCCGAAACGCCTCTCCGCCAAGGGCGTGGCCGCCTACGCGCCGCTGGCGTCGAACCGTGCGGAGGACGGCCGCCAGAAGAACCGCCGCGTCGAATTGGTCGAGCAATAGCCGAACGTATTGCACCGTGGCAGTGCTTATTGATGAGCACATGTTGCATTGCAGTGCAAGCGTTCGCGTCAGTTTTACACTTCGGTTGTACCCATGCAACAAGGTGTGACTATTTTGGTGCGCTGCGTCATACTGCGCGAATTGGAGTAGTATGCGATTTCAGTACCACCACTTAGCAGGCGAGCGATGAGCGACACCACTATCGACATTGACACCATGGAGTTCCAGAAAGACCTGGATGCGCGCGGACTGAACTGTCCTTTGCCCATCCTGAAAGCCAAGAAGGCGCTGGCCGAGATGGAAAGCGGGCAAGTCCTGCGCATCGTGGCCACCGACACCGGCTCCGTGCGTGACTTCCAGGCGTTTGCCAAGCAGACCGGCAACGCCTTGCTGGCCCACACCGCCGAAAACGGCGAGTTCACCTTCCTGATGCGCCGCAAATAAACCTTCCGGCGCACGCGGCGCCAACCGGCGGGGCGGCTTTCCGGCCCCGTCCGTTTCCCCTGATTTCACAGAATTTCAGTCGTTGAGCACGATTTGGAAGATTCACTCTAGCCAAAAATCGCACGATCGTGCTTTAATCCGGTTTGGCAGCAGTTTATCTCTTATAATCTAGGCCACTTTAGCTGTCCTACCTCTTCAATTTTTCAAAGGCACACCTATGAAAGTCCTGGTACCCGTCAAACGCGTGGTCGACTATAACGTCAAGGTCCGCGTCAAGTCCGACGGCAGCGGCGTCGATATCGCCAACGTCAAAATGTCGATGAACCCGTTCGACGAGATCGCACTCGAAGAAGCGACCCGTTTGAAGGAAGCCGGCAAGGTCACCGAGGTGGTGGCAGTGTCCGTCGGCGTGCCGCAGTGCCAGGAAACCCTGCGCACCGGCATGGCGATCGGCGCCGACCGCGGCATCCTGGTGGAAACCTCGGGCGAGACCGAGCCGCTGGCCGTGGCCAAGATCATAAAGGCCCTGGCCGACAAAGAGCAGCCGCAGCTGATCATCCTGGGCAAGCAGGCCATCGACGACGACTCGAACCAGACCGGCCAGATGCTGGCAGCCCTGCTGGGCTGGCCGCAAGCGACCTTCGCGTCGAAAGTGGTGCTGGAAGACGGCAAGGTGACCGTGACGCGCGAAGTCGACGGCGGCCTGGAAACCGTGGCCTTGACCCTGCCGGCCATCGTCACCACCGACCTGCGCCTGAACGAGCCGCGCTACGTGACGCTGCCGAACATCATGAAGGCCAAGAAAAAGCCACTGGAAACCGTCAAGCCGGAAGACCTGGGCGTCGACGTGACCCCGCGCCTGAAGACCCTGAAAGTCGCCGAGCCGGCCAAGCGCTCGGCCGGCGTGAAGGTGCCGGACGTCGCCACCCTGGTGCAGAAACTGCGCACTGAAGCCAAAGTCATCTAAATATAGGACACATCATGGTCGCACTCGTAATTGCTGAACACGACAATGGCTTCCTAAAGGGCGCAACCCACCACACCGTGACCGCGGCCGCCCAGTGCGGCGGCGACGTCCACGTCCTGGTCGCCGGCTCGAACTGCGGCGCCGCCGCCGAAGCCGCCGCCCAGATCGCCGGCGTCTCGAAAGTGCTGGTCGCCGACGCGGCCTACTTCGCCGACGGCCTGGCCGAAAACGTGGCCGAGCAGATCCTGGCGATCGCCGGTTCGTACTCGCACATCCTGGCTCCGGCCACCGCCTACGGCAAGAACATCCTGCCGCGCGTCGCCGCCAAGCTGGACGTGGCCCAGATCTCGGAAATCACCAAGGTCGATTCGCCGGACACCTTCGAGCGTCCGATCTACGCCGGTAACGCGATCGCCACCGTGCAGTCGAGCGACAGCGTGAAAGTCATCACCGTGCGCGGCACCGGCTTCGACGCCGCCCCTGCCACCGGCGGCTCGGCTGCCGTCGAGACCGTTGCAGCCGCTGCCGACTTCGGCAAGTCGAGCTTCGTGGGCCGCGAGCTGGCCAAGTCGGACCGTCCGGAACTGACCGCAGCGAAGATCATCGTTTCGGGTGGCCGCGGCATG